>NZ_JBEZFH010000079.1:0-28932 GCF_040649355.1 Sphaerisporangium sp. NPDC049002
GATCCGGTTCTCCAGGCCGGCGGTCAGCACACCGATCAGCGAGCTGACGATGAAGAGAACTGCGGGACCTTCGTCCCGCCGCGCGCCTACCCGGGCATCCGGGGCGCGATGACCTGGTCGATCAACTGGGACGCCGCCGCCAATTGGAACTTCTCCCGCACGGTCAAGCCACACCTGGCCACCCTGCCGTAGCCCCCTGTCCCGGGGTTGGTGACGGCACCGGCCGCGCATCGGGGCCGCACCCGCGTACGGGGGTGCGGCCCCGGTCGGTGTGGGCGGGCCGTGCGGCCAGGGAATTCCCGGTCCGCGTGGCTCGGTGACCACGCCGATCCCCCGGCCGGGCGACGGCGCGGCGGTTCGGGCGCTTCTCGTGCCAGGTGGCCCGGTCAAGGATCTCTTCGGCGGTTCGGCGTGTCACCAGGCCGTTCTCACTGATTTCATGCATGATCGCAGGACTTATGCCACGCTTTCGAGGTTTTCGAGGTTACTCCCCGCACCGGGCGCGGAGAGCGCCATGAGCGATCGTGACCCCTTGGTGCTGATGCGCATGCCCGAAGCCGTCACCGAGTTCCTCTCCTCGCTGCGCACCAAGAAGCTGTCCCCGCACACCATCGCCGGGTACCAGCGCGACCTCCACATCGTCTCCGCGATCGCCGCCGGCCTCACCGGCGTACCGGAAGGCGACCTGGAGGTGCGCCACCTGAACGGGCGCCTGGTGCGCACCGCGTTCGCCGACTTCGCCGAACCCCGCTCACCGGCCAGCGTGAACCGCGCGTGGAGCGCCTGGAACCAGTTCCTGACGTTCTGCGTCGCCGAAGGAATGCTCGAAGGCAACCCGATGGCCGCGGTCCCCCGGCCCAAACAACCCCCCAAGGCCCCCAAACCCCTGCTCGGTGACGGCTCGGCGTCCGCGACCCTGCTGGAACGCGTCGCCGACGGCGCCCGCCAGGCGCGCGACCCCTGGGTCGAACGTGACCTGGTGGTCCTGGCGCTGGCCCTGGTCACCGGGATGCGCTCGGCCGAGCTGCTGAGCGTCACCCTCGGCGCGATCGGCGGGTCCCCCGGCGACCGGAGGATCCAGGTGGTCGGCAAGGGCGGAAAGACCCGCTCACTGCCGATCGAGCCGCCCATCGAGCACCTGATCGGCGACTACCTGGAAAGCCGCCTGCGCCGGTTCGGGCTGACAACGCTCCCCCGCTCGGCCGCGCTGCTCGTCGACACCAGGAACGAGCCCCTGCAGCGGGGCGGGCTGCAGTATCTGGTGCGCCAGTGTTACCGGTACGCGGGGATCCACGACCGGGTGCAGAAGGGCACGCTGGTGCACGCGTTGCGGCACGAGTTCGCCACCCGGCTGGCCGAACGCGGCGCCTCCGCGCACGAGCTGATGGAACTGCTCGGCCACTCCTCGATCGTCACCGGGCAGGCGTACGTCGCCTCGACGGCTCGTGAGGTGCGCGGCGCGGCGCGGGGCAACCCCGCGTACGGGGTGCTGGACCGGTTGCGCCCGCGTGGGGACGCCTCCGGGCGGTGAGTGCCGCCGTGCCGCGGGGACGCCTGCGGGGTGTCTCGGCCCGGTCGTCCGCGCTGGGGTGGTTCGCGGCCGGGAAGAGGGCACCGGATCAGGGCCGGTCCTCGTGCACGGCGCGGCCGGCGGCGGGCTGGTCCCGGGTGGCGGCAAAGGTGGCCAGGAGGCGCAGGTTGTCGGCGCTGGGGGTGCCGGGGGCGGCGGTGTAGATCAGGAGGGTGAGGCCGGGGTCGGAGGTCAGGGTCATGGCCTCGAAGTGGAGTTCGAGGTGGCCGACCGCGGGGTGGTGGAGTTTCTTGATGCCGGTGCGGTGGTGGCGGACGTTGTGGTCGGCCCAGCGGCGGCGGAAGGTCTCGCTGCGGGTGGACAGTTCGCCGATGAGATCGGTGAGGTCCTTGTCGTGGGGGTTGCGGCCGGCTTCGGCGCGGAGCATCGCGGCGATGTCGTCGGCGGCGGTGTCCCAGTCGGTGAAGAAGTCCTTGGCGGCGGGGTCGAGGTAGATGAAGCGGGCGGTGTTGGCGGGGCGGCGGGGGTCGGCCAGGACGGGCGCGTACAGGGCGAGGGCGAGCGGGTTGGCGGCCAGCAGGTCGTGGCGGTCGTTGCGGATCCAGGCGGGGGCGTGGCTGATGGCGTCCAGCATGTGCTGGAGGACGGGCCGGATCTTGCGTGCGGGGGTTCGGCGCCGGCCGATGGCGGTGACCGGTGCCCGCCGCGCCAGGTCGAACAGGTGTTCGCGTTCGGCGTCGTCGAGGTGGAGGGCGCGGGCGACGCCGTCCAGGACGCCGTCGGAGGCGCCGGACAGGTTGCCGCGCTCCAGCCGGACGTAGTAGTCGACCGAGACGCCGGCGAGCATGGCGGCCTCTTCGCGGCGCAGCCCCTTGACGCGCCGGTTGCCGCCGTAGGCGGGCAGCCCGGCCTGTTCGGGGGTGATGCGGGCGCGGCGGGAGGCGAGGAATTCCTGGATCTCGGAGCGGTCGTCCATGGACCTCACGGTATGCGACGCCGTGCGGCTGAAGCAGGTACTGGCGTTACCTGGAACGGCAGGCACTGCCGCGTCTGGACGAAAGCGCGTTTGCTGGGGGTGAGCCCCCTGCCAGGCCCTGGCCGGCCGGGCCGGGTAGGGCTCTGACCAGCGGCGATGACGTGAGGACAGTGATATGCGAGCGGCATTCATGTACGGGGCGGGTGATGTGCGGATCGACACGGTCCCGGACCCGGTGCTCCAGCGGCCGACGGACGCGCTGGTGCGGGTGGTGACGGCCTGCATCTGCGGGTCGGACCTGCACCCCTACCACTCGATGCCCGCCGGCGAGGCCACCCCGATGGGGCACGAGTTCGTCGGCGTGGTGGAGGAGATCGGCGCGCAGGTGTCGACCGTACGGCGGGGTGATCTGGTGATCGCGCCGTTCGCGTGGTCGGACGGCACGTGCGAGTTCTGCCGGGAAGGCCTGCAGACCTCATGCCTGCACGGCGGTTTCTGGGCCGCGGGCGGGATCGGCGGCGGCCAGGCCGAGGCCGTCCGGGTGCCGCTGGCGGACGGGACGCTGGTCAAGGCGCCCGTCGGCGAGGATTCCGAGCTCCTTCCGCACCTGCTGACGCTGTCGGATGTGTACGGGACCGGCTACCACGCCGCCAGGCGGGCGCACGTCGGCCCGGGAGACACGGTCGTGGTGATCGGTGACGGCGCGGTGGGCCTGATGGCGGTGCTGTCGGCCAAGCGGCTGGGCGCCGAGCGCATCGTGTTGATGGGGCGGCACAAGGACCGCACCGACCTGGGCCGGGAGTTCGGCGCCACCGACGTGGTGCCCGAGCGCGGCCAGGAGGGGATCGCGAAGGTCCGGGAACTGACCGGCGGCCACGGCGCCCGCAAGGTGCTGGAGGCGGTCGGTCACATGCCCGCCTACGAGCAGGCGATCGGCGTGGTCCGGGCCGGCGGGGTGATCTCGCGGGTCGGGGTGCCGCAGTACGAGGCGGCGCCGGTCGGGTTCGCCGCCCTGTTCGGCCCGAACATCACCCTGACCGGCGGTCCCGCCCCGGCGCGCGCCTACGTCGAGGAGCTCATGCCCGCCGTCCTTGACGGCTCTGTCCAGCCGGGCAAGGTGTTCGACCGCGAGATCGGCCTGGAGCAGGTGCCCGACGGCTACCGCGCCATGGACCGCCGTGAGGCGCTCAAGGTCCTCGTCCGCCCGTAGAACGCCGGGCCGGCCGGGCCCTCGCCGTGCCGCGGCCGGGACCGCCGCGCCGGACCGTGATCCACGCTCGACACCGGCCCGGACGCGGGCCCTGAGACGGTGTGGGGCGAGAAGGTCACCGACGCCGAATATCAGGCTCCCCGCACCTCTCATCCCGGCAGGAGCGTCGCCGGCGGCGATCAGTGACGCCGCATGCCGCGAGCAGGTCACCCCATGCCGGGGTGCTTTGCATCCGGAGGCGCCCGCTAGCATCGGGGTCCCCCGGTCCCGCCTCGCGGATGCCCGTACCGCGACGGACGCCCGGCCGACTCGCGACGGAGCCCGCGTGCCCACGATCGACCCCCGACGTCTCCTCGTCCTCCGTGCCTTCGTGCTGTCCGACTCGGTCACCGCGACCGCGGCGGCGCTGCACCTGACGCCGTCCGCGGTGTCGCAGCAGCTCGCGGCCCTCGAGCGGGAGGTCGGCCACGCGCTGGTCGTACGAACGGGGCGCAAGCTGGCGCTCACGCCGGCCGGGCGCATCCTCGCGGGGCACGCCGAGGAGATCAGCTCCCGGCTGAAGATCGCCGAGGCCGATCTGGCCGCGCACGCGGGTGGTGTCCTCGGGCAGCTCCGGATCGGCGCCTTCCCCACGGCGATCAGCTGGTTGGTGGCACCCGCCATCGTCGAGATGCGCCGCCAGGCGCCGGGCGTCGACGTCACGGTCGTCGACGCGGAGGCGCACATGAGCCACCGGATGCTGATGCGCGGCGATATCGACGTGACCGTCAGCCTGGAGTACGAGTCCGACCCTGAGCGCGACTCCCCCGACATCGTGAAGTTCCCGCTTTACATCGAGCGGTTCAAGGCCGTCCTGCCCCACGCGCACCCGCTGTCCGGCGAGGAGGGCATCGGGCTCACCCAGCTCACCGAGGAGGGCTGGATCATGCCCTCGCCCGGTAACCCGTGCCGCACGATGGTGCTGCAGGCGTGCGCCGAGCTCGGCTTCCACCCGCCGATCGCCCATGTCTCCGACGACTACCGCGCCGCGCTGGCGCTGGTCGCCGCCGAGGCGGGGATCTGCCTGGTGCCGGAGTCCGCGCTCTCCGCCCGCGACGCCGACTGGGTGACGATCCTGCCGACGCGCGGCATCGCGCCGCTGCGCAAGGTGATCATGACGACGCGGCGCGACAACCAGGGCCACCCCGTCGTACGCGCGGGGCTGGAGGCGATGCGGTCCGCGGTCGCCGAGCCGGACTCGGAGGTCTACGGCCCGCTCGCGCGGTCCGACACCTTCAGCGTCGAGTGACGGCTCGGGCCGACGGCGCGTTCTCGCGGAGGAAGGCGTCGACGTGCCGGTGGTACTCCTCCGGCTTGTCGCGGCGCACGCAGTGGTGGGCGCCCTCGATCACGACGACGTCGAAGCCGGGCGCGACGGCCGTGAGGCGCTCACGGGAGTGTTTGTCGACGATGACGTCGCCGGTGCCGGTGATGAGCAGCGCCGGCACGCCGGCCGGGCCGACCGTGATCTGCCGCGCGGTCGGCGTCCAGATCCGGCGTTTTTCGTGGACCCGCTGTTCCATGTAGTTGATGTCGACGGCCTTCATCGCCTCGGCGAGCGGGCGCAGTTCCTGCTCCGCCCAGTGGGGCTTGAGCTCGCGCTGCATGTCCATGAGCTCCTCGACCGACGCGGTGTCGGCGTAGTCGAAGGGGTCCTTGACGGTCTGCTCGACGCTGAGCCACGGGTTGGGACCGGCCTCCGGCACCCACCACGGCGGGTCCTCCAGCACGACGCCGGCCACGAGGTGCGGGGCGTCGGCGGCGACGAAGGCGGCGATCCGCGCGCCCATGGAGTGCCCGACGACGAGCGTCTTGCGCCCGGTCTGGTCGAGCATGTCCTTGAGGATGTCGATCGCGTCCTGCACCATCACGTCGGTGGACGGAACGCCCGCGTGCTCGGGCAGGCGGCTGGGCGACTTCCCGTGGCCCCGGGCGTCCGGCGCCACGATGTGGTAGTCGCCGCACCAGCGGTCGACGGCGTCGCCGTAGCACGCGCCGGACTCCACGGCGCCGTGCAGGATGAGGATGGCGGGCGCATCTGCTGCGTCCCGCCCGTACTCTCGGACGAACAGGTCGGTTCCCACGTGTCCTCATTCAGTACTCTGTCGCGCCGGCCTCCGGCCGGCTCACGACGGGGTGGTCGTTCGGTGAGTCATGGTCATGATCGTGACACGCCTGATCGGCGTCGCGCAACGCTCCCGCGGGTCAGGCCGGCAGCTCCGCCTCCGGTGTCGCCTCGACCAGCGCGCGCGTGCAGGGGTGCCGCGGAGAGCGGAAGATCTCATCGGACGGGCCGGTCTCGACGACGCGGCCGCGCTGCATGACGGCGACGCGGTCGCTGTAGAGGCGGATCACCGCCAGGTCGTGGCTGACGTGGAGGAACGAGATCCCCTGGTCGCGCTGCAGGTCGGCCAGCAGGTTGAGGATCTGGGCACGCACCGACACGTCGAGCGCCGAAGTCGGCTCGTCGGCGATGATCAGGTCCGGCTTGAGGGCGAGCGCGCGCGCCACGGCGACGCGCTGGAGCTGCCCGCCGGACGCCTCGTGCGGGTAACGCCTCAGGTAGTCGGCGCCGAGGCCGACCGACTCCAGCAGCGCGACCAGCTCGGCGGTCGACGTCGTCTCGCCGTGCGCGCGAAAGACGTTCTCCAGCGTCTGCCGCACGGTCTGCAGCGGGTTCAGCGACGCCAGCGGGTCCTGGAAGACCATGGCGACGTTGCGCCTCAGCCGCCGCAGTCCTCGCCGGCTGAGGCGGGCGACGTCCTGCCCGTCGGTGCGGACGGTGCCGGACGTGGCCACCACCAGGCCGTTGGCCATGCGCGCCAGCGTGGACTTGCCCGAGCCGGACTCGCCGACCAGGCCGAGCGCCTCGCCCCGCTCCAGGTGGAGCGAGACGCCGTCGACGGCCAGGAAGCCCTTGCGCCCGCGGCCGAAGCCACCGGCGGTGCGGTAGCGCTTGCTGACGTCGGTCATCTCCAGGATCGGCTCGCTCACCGGGTGACCTCCTGCAGTGCGGGGAGACGATCGAGGTGGCAGGCCGCCAGGTGCGGCCCGCCGCCCTGGCTGGTCGGGCGGACGGTGGGCAGCGGTGCCTCCACGACACAGCGCTCGCCGACCTGGTCGGCGAGGCCGCAACGCGGCGCGAAGGCGCAACCCGGTCCGGCGTCGCGCAGCGACGTGGGCGCGCCGGGGATGGCGCGGAGCCGGGTCCGCTCCCCTGCCGTGTCGAGCCGGGCGTCCAGCCGCGGCGTGGCCGCGCGGAGACCGGCGGTGTACGGGTGGGCGGGCTGATCGAAGATGTCGCGGAGGCTGCCGTACTCGGCCTGGCGGCCGGCGTACAGCACCAGGACCTCGTCCGCCGCGCTCCCCACCACCCCGAAGTCGTGGCTGATCAGGAGCATCGCCATGCCGTACTCCTGCTGGAGTTCGCGGAGCAGGGCCAGGATCTGCGCCTGCACCGTCACGTCGAGCGCGGTGGTCGGCTCGTCGGCGATGAGGAGCGCGGGCCGGTTCACCAGGGCCATCGCGATCACCGCGCGTTGCCGCATGCCGCCGGAGAACTCGTGCGGGAAGCGGCGTACGGCGTCCGCGGGCTCGGGGATGCCGACCCGGTCGAGCATGTCGACCGCCCGGGCCCGCGCGGCGCGGCGGGTGACCGACGGGTCGTGCAGGCGGACCGCCTGGGCGATGTGCGCGCCGATGTCGAGGTACGGGCTGAGGGCGGACATCGAGTCCTGGAACACCATGGCCACGTCGGAGCCACGGGCCCGGCGCAGCTCGCGATCGTCGGCGCAGAGCATGTCGCGGCCGGCGACGACGATCCGGCCCCGGGCGCTCGCCCCGCGCGGCAGCAGCCGCATGATCGCCCGGCCGGTGATCGTCTTGCCCGACCCCGACTCGCCGACCACGGCGAGCGTGCGGCCGCCGTCCAGCCTCATGGACAGGTCCTGGACGACATCGGCGGTGACGCCGCCGCTGGTGAACGAGACGCACAGGTCCTCGACCTGGAGTACGGGGTCAGGCACGGCGGATCCTCGGATCGAGAAGCGGCATCAGCAGGTCGACGATCAGGTTGCCGATGATGATGAGGAAGGCGGAGAAGAGCGTCACCCCGACGACGATGCTCAGGTCGGACTCGTTCACCCCGGCCAGCAGCAGGTCGCCGAGCCCGTGCAGGCTGAACACCTTCTCCGCGATCACCGACCCGCCCAAAAGCGCGGTGACGTCGAGCGCGAACATGGCCACGACCGGCACCATCACGCCGCGGACGGCGTGCCGGTTCACCTGCCGGGTCGACGCGCCGCGCGCGGTCATCGCGACGAGGTGGTCGGCCGAGAGCTCGTTGAGGAGCTGGGTGCGGGTGACCCGGATGTAGCCGGCGGCGAGGATGAACGACAGCACCATCCACGGGCCGATCAGGTGCCAGGCCCAGTTCGCCGGTGACTCCGAGAAGGACACGAAGCCGGAGTACGGCAGCGCGTTGAGCATGAAGCCGAAGACCTGGACGACGAGCAGGCCGACGAGGAAGGTCGGCACCGACAGCCCGAACATCGCGAAGCCGGTCGAGAACCGGTCGAGGGTGCCGCCCTTGCGTATCGCCGACAACGCGCCGAGGCCGATGCCCACGACGAGGCACAGGACGGCCGCGCCGAACGCGAGCGACAACGTGACGGGCAGCCGCTCGGCGATGAGCGTCGTGACGTCGCTGCGGTTGGGGAACGAGTAGCCGAAGCAGGGTGCGTTGCAGTGAACCTGCTGGGCGCCCTGGCCGTACGTACGGCCGACGAAGAGTCCCTTCACGAACTCGGTGTACTGCCACACCGCGCTCTGGTCGGTCTGCATGTAGGCGCTGACCTTGGCCCGGGTCTCGGGCGGGCACGGCTTGCCGCACATGGCGCGGGCCGGGTCCTTGGAGGCCCCGAAGAAGAGGGCTATCGTCACGAAGGCGATCGCGAGGAGCATCAGCACCGCGGTGACCATGCGGCGGGCGATGTAGACGATCATGTGGCATCCTCCGTGCGCACGTCGAGGACGTCGCGGAGCGCGTCGCCTGCGAGTGTGGCGCCGAATACGATCAGGAACACCACGGCGCCCGGGAAGAGCATGTACCAGACGTCCGCGCCGCTGTAGATCCACGGCAGCGAGTCCGAGAGCAGCTTGCCGAGGTCGGGGACGTCGCCTCGCAGGCCGACGCCGAGGAACGACAGTCCCGCGACGACGCTGACGTTGCCGGGCAGTGACATCGCGAACAGGACGACGACCAGGCCGAAGAGGTGCGGCAGCATCTCGCGGCGGATGATCTGCCAGGGCGGGGCCCCGGTCGCGCGCGCCGCCTCGACGAAGGCGCGGGCGTTGATGGCGCCGGCCTGGACGCCGATGATCCGGGCCGGGACGGTCCAGCCGAAGAAGGCCAGTACCAGCACCAGGACCAGGCCCCTGGGCATCTCCGGCGGCACGATCGCCATGATCGCGATGACGAACATCAGGCCCGGGAAGCCGAACATGAAGTCGATCACCCGCCCCGCGACGGCGTTGAGCCAGCCGCCGAAGTACCCGATCGCCGTACCGAGGACGGCGGCGAAGGCGATCGACAGGATGCTCGCCCCGAACGCGATGAACAGCGAGGAGCGGATGCCGTAGACGATCTGGGCGAACAGGTCGACGCCCGTCACCGGGACGACGCCGAACCAGTGGTCGGCGCTGACGCCGCCGAAGGCGCCCAGCGGACGGCCGCCGTCCGGGTCGAGCAGGTCGGTGTGCAAGGTGCTCGGGTCCTGTCCCTCGATCGGCACGAGCAGCGGGGCGCAAAGCCCCGCGATGAGCGGTACGACCAGCATGAGCAGGCCGGCGACGCCGGACCGCCTCCGCAGGAAGCGGCGGAGGACCGGCGTACCCCGGCCCTCCGCCTGCTGGATCTCAGCGATCGACACCGACGACCAGCTCGTTCGCGAACGGAGGGTAGGAGGGGATGAAGTAGTTCCGGATCTTCGAACCGGCCAGGGCCTGCGTGCGCTGCACGAGGATCGGCACGACCGGGGCGTCCTTCATGATCTGCTTGTCGATCGCGGCCCACATCTCGGCGGCCTTGTCGAGGTCCGGCTCCGCGCTCGCGGCGTCGATCGCGGCGTCCACCTCGGGGTTGGAGAACTTCGAGGCGTTGCCGCCGCCGTTGCCGATCTCGCTTGAGGCGAACAGCGGCTGGACGGTGCTCATGCCGCTCGGGAAGTCCGCTCCCCAGCCGTTCGTCGTCATGTCGTAGTCGCCGTCGGCGGAGGAGATGAGCTCGTACCAGGTGTCGCCGTCGAGGCCCTTGAGCTCGACCTTGACGCCGGCCCGCGCCAGCGAGTTCTTGATGCTCTGGGCTTCCTTCTCCTCGATCGCACTCACGTCGGTCGGGTAGGTCAGGGTGAGCTTCAGGCCGGAGACGCCGGCGTCGGCGAGCAGCTGCTTCGCCTTGTCGGCGTTGCCGGTGTCACCGCCGTCGTACAGGTTGTACTTGGTGTAGCCGGGGATGCCGGGCGTCATGATGGTCGAGGTGATCTGGGCGCCGAATTTCGGGCCGCCGTACACGCTCTGCAGCTCGGCCTTGTTGATCGCGTAGTTGATCGCCTGCCGCACGCGGACGTCGGAGAGGCCCGGGCGCTTGACGTTCATGGCGAGGTAGCGGAAGTAGCCCGACGGGCTGTTGGCCATGCGGCCGGAGATCGACGGGTCGGATTCGATCCGCTGGAACTGCGACGGGGAGATGAGCGCGTTGCTGATCGCGGTCTGGTCCTCGCCCTTGTCGTCGATGAGGCGCTGCACGATCGTGTCGTTGTTCAGGCCCATGTCGAGGACGATCTTGTCCGGGCCGGCGGACCGCGCCTGGTCGGTGTCGGCCTTCCAGTTCGGGTTGCGGTCCAGTACCGCCTGCGAGCCCTTGCGGAAGCTCGTCACCTGGTACGGGCCGCTGGCGACCGGGTGCTCGCCGTAGGTCTCCGGCTCGGTGTCGGCCGCGGCCGGCACCGGCGCGAACGCCGGCATGCTGACGATCCACGGCCAGTTGCCGAACGAACGCGTCAGGTGGAAGACGATCTTGTGGTCGCCGACGACCTCGATGGAGTCGAGCTCCTTGCCGTCGTACGGGCCGTCGTAGTGGGTGCCGCCGACCAGCAGCGTCTTGTGGTAGCCGAGGCCACCTTGGAACATCGGCGCGAACGACCGCTCGATGCCGTACTTCACGTCCTGCGCGGTGATCGGGTTGCCGTCGGAGAACTTCAGGCCCTCCCGCAGCGTGAAGGTCCACGTCTTGCCGCCGTCGTCCGTCGTACCGGTGTCGGTGGCGAGGTCCGGCACCAGGACCGTGTCCTTGTCCGGGTGCGTCCGCCACGACGTCAGCCCGCGGTGCACCCACCGCAGCCGGCTGGTCGGCACCATCTGCGCGTTGGCGGTCTCGAAGGACTCGTTCGCGCGCCGCGAGAGGTAGTGCAGGGTCCCGCCCTGGGGCAGGGACTCCAGCGCCGTCGTGTTGTTGTCCTTCGCCGGCTCGGTGGACCGCGAGTTCGCGTTACAGCCCGCCATCACGAGGGCCAGGACGAGCGCGAGCCCTGCGGGCACCACTCTCCGGGATCGGTTCGCCATAGATCGCGCTTCCTGTGAGGCGGTCCCGATCGGTCGGGTCCGCTGCTTGGATCTCAGGAAGGGAGTCTGTTGGCGGGCGAGAGCACGCGTCCATCGAGGAGTTCTGCAGGTGACCTTTCAGAAAATCTGAAAGATCGCGGAGATCTACGTGCGTGACGTCCACGATAACCCGGCGGCCGGGGCGGCGGGTAGTCCGCGGACGCCCCTGGCCAGCGCGGTGGTGAGGGCGCGCAGGGACGCCAGGCCGGTGGTCTCGTCGGGGGCGTCGAGGAGGGCTTGGACGAAAGCGGTGCCGACGGCCACGCCGTCGGCGTAGCCCGCCACCTCGGCGGCCTGGTCGGGGGTGGACACGCCGACGCAGACCGGCAGATCGGTCGTCGCCCTGGTCCGCCGCACGAGATCGGCGGCCGAGGCGCCGACGGTGTCACGGACACCGGTGACCCATGGTCGAGGCCGCGTAGACGAAACCGGAACCGGCGGCGGTGATCCGCCTCAGCCGTTCGTCCCTGGTGCTGGGCGCGACGATGAAGACGGTCGCCAGGCCCTGCCTGCCGGCATGGCCGCGCCACGTCGCGGATTCCTGGACGGGCAGGTCGGACAGGATGCAGCCCGCCCCGCCCGCGTCGGCCAGTTCGGTGGTGAAGCGCAAGATCCCGTAGCGGGCGATCGGGTTCCAGTACGACCGCTCTGAGCCGGTCCTGGTGACGCCGGCCGAGGTGATCGACCACCCCGCCGCGGTCGTCCTTCCCCGCGTTTTCCGGCAGCCCCCCCCTCAGGGGACGACGGCGGTGGCGGTGATCTCGACGAGCTGCCCGGAATACCCAAGGTAGGAGACCCCGAGCAGGGTCGAGGTGTGCGGGCCGTCCGACAACTCCGAAGCGCGCACGACATCCCACACCCGGATCAGATCCTGGTGCTCGGACGCCGCGACATAGACGGTGCTGGCGACCACGTGCCGCAGGTCGCTGCCGACCGCGCGCAGAGCCGTGGTCAGATTGGCCAGCACCTGCCGCGCCTGGGCGACCGGGTCCCCCGGTCCGACGAGGTCACCGTCGGCGTCGACGGGCACGGCGCCCGCCATGAACACCAGCCTCTCCCCCGCCTCGACCACCGCCGCGTGAGCGTATCCGGGCGGCGGCACCAGGTTCGGCACGGTCGTTCGCTGGACCATCGGTGAACTCCTCACGATACGGGTCTCCTACGACCGGTCATCATGACGACGCCGGTCGCCGGGTGTCACATGGTTTTCCGCCGCCGCCGCCGCCCGGTCGCGGCGCCCGGTGAGGTACGTCCCGCGGACCCGGGCCGTGGACGGCCCCGCGGAAATGTCGGTGGGACCCGGTACGGTCGGCAGGATCATGGCCGAAGGGACTGAGCTGATCGATGCGACCCGCTGAGCTGAAGCGACTCACCGTCCAGGAGTCCGCCGACCGTTACCTCGAACTGGTCCGCGCCAAGACCGTCACCGGGGCCCTGTCCCCGGCGACGGCCGAGGTGTACGCGCGCGACGTGGCGACGTTCGTGCGGCTGGCCGGGGCCGAGGGAGTGCTCGACGACCTGACCGGCGAGGACGTCGACGCGGTGCTGCTGGCGTTCGCCCGCAAACCCGACGGGCGGCGGTCCTCCCCCGGCGGCGAGTCGCAGAGCCCCTCCTCGCAGTCGCGGTTCCGCCGGTCGGTGTCGGCGTTCTTCAAGTACGCCACCGTGGCCGGCTGGGTGCAGGTCGACCCGATGACGGCGGCGACGGTCACCGCCAAGGAGCGCGGCGGGCTGCGAGCCGAGCGGCGGGCGCTGACCCGCGAGCAGGCCCAGGGGCTCGTCGGAGCCGCCCGCTCCCTGACCGCGGCCGAGCCCGAGGGCGGGCGGCGCGACCAGCGCACCGAGGTCCGCGACGCGCTGATCGTGCTCCTGCTGTCCACCCTCGGCCCGAGGGTGTCGGAGCTGGTGCGGGCGAACGTCGAAGACTTCTACACCAATGACGGCGTCCGCTACTGGCGCATCTTCGGCAAAGGCGGCAAGACACGCGACGTGCCGCTCCCCCACGACGTGGCCGAGGTGCTCGACGCCTACCTGTCGGGTGGCCGGCCCGCCACCTCCGAGAAGGCCCTGCTGTTGTCGTGGCGCGGAAGGCGGCTGGCGCGGGGTGACGTGCAGGCGGTGATCGACCGGGTCCAGCGGCGGATCGACCCCGCCCAGCGGCGTTCGGTGACCCCGCACGGGCTGCGGCACACCACCGCCACCCACCTGCTCGCCGACGCGGTCGACATGGACGCCGTGCGCAGGGTGCTCGGTCACAGCGACCTGTCCACCCTCGGCCGCTACCGTGACGAGCTGCCCGGTGAGCTGGAGGTCGCGATGCGCGCCCATCCCCTGCTGCGCCGCCCCGCCTCCGGCGAGTGACCCCCGCCGCGCCGCCTGAGGGCCGGTCGTTCGGTGGTGTGGTGGGTGTGGATGATAGGGGGGTGATTTCCTCATTTGCGTCTTTTGCGGTGGTGGCCGGATTGATGACGATCATCCCCGGGCTCGACACCGCCCTGGTCCTACGGGCAGCCGTCACCGGCGGACGGCGGCAGGCGTTCGCCACCGCCCTAGGGATCAACACCGGCGTCCTGATCTGGGGAGCCGCCGCCGCAGTGGGGATCTCCGCCCTGCTCACCGCCTCCGCGCTCGCCTACACCCTCCTGCGCTACATCGGCGCGGCCTACATGCTGTGGCTCGGAGCGTCCATGCTGTGGCGAGCCCGCGCGGGACAGGCCACAGACCCCACCCCGCAACCCGAGACGGCGAGCGGCGCGGGGCGAGCCTGGATCCGCGGCCTGGCCACCAACCTGCTCAACCCGAAAGTCGGCGTCTTCTACGTCGCCCTGCTCCCCCAGTTCATCCCCGACGGCGCCCCCCACCTGCTCACAGGCGTGCTGCTGGCACTGGTGCACAACATCGAGGGCATGGCCTGGTTCACACTGCTCATCTTCGGCACCGAGCTCGCACGCGGCTGGCTCTCCAAAGCACGGGTACGCCAGGCCGTGGACCGGCTCACCGGAGCGATCCTGATCACTTTCGGGCTGCGCCTGGCCCTGTCACAGCAGTAACGCACGCCGCGGCCCGATCGAGCAGCAACGCACGCTCCCGCTCGTTGCGCGTGAGCGACGCCGCGCGCTCGAACTCCCCACGCGCCTCGTCGAACCGCCCCAGCTTGGCCAGCAGATCACCCCGCACACTCGGCAACAGGTGATACCCCCTCAGCGACGGCTCGGAGGTCAGCTCGTCCACCAGCCGCAACCCCGCCGCAGGCCCGAACGCCATTCCCAGCGCGACCGCCCGGTTCAGCTCCACGACCGGAGAGGGCACCAGCCGGGCCAACCCCTCGTACAGCACCGCGATGCGCTCCCAGTCGGTCTCCTCGGGGGTGCGCGCCCGCGCGTGACAGGCCGCGATCGCCGCCTGCACCTCGTACGGCCCGGCCGGCCCGCCCAGCACCTCCGCGCGCGCAAGCGCCGCCAGGCCACGGCGGATGAGCAGCTGATCCCAGCGTGCGCGGTCCTGGTCGAGCAGCAGCACCGGCTTCCCCGACGGGCCCACCCGCGCGGCCGACCGAGACGCCTGGATCTCCAGCAGCGCGACCAGGCCATGCACCTCCGGCTCCCCAGGCATCAGCTCGGCCAGGATCCGCCCCAGGCGCAGCGCCTCCTCGCACAACGCCGGCCGCATCCAGTCGTCCCCGGCGGTCGCGGTGTACCCCTCGTTGAACACCAGGTAGATGACCTCCAGCACCGACGACAGGCGTTCGGCCAGCTCATCGGCCTCCGGCACCTCGAAGGGCACGCGCGCCTTGGCCAGCGTGCGCTTGGCCCGCACGATGCGCTGCGCGACGGTCGGCTCCCCCACCAGGAACGCCCGCGCGATCTCCTCGGTCTTCAGCCCCCCGAGCAGCCTCAGCGTGAGCGCCACCCGTGCCTCGGTGGACAGCACCGGGTGGCAGGCGGTGAACACCAGGCGCAACAGATCGTCCTCGATGTCGCCGTCCAGGCCAGCGGGAAGATCCGGCTCGGCGCCCTCCCCGCCGGTCAGCAACTCGTGACCGAGCTCCTCGATCTTGCGTTCGAACCGCTGCTCGCGGCGGATGAGGTCGACGGCGCGGCGTCTGCCGACGGTCATGAGCCAGGCGCCCGGATTGCGGGGGACGCCGGACTCGGGCCACTGCTCCAGCGCGGCGACCAGGGCGTCCTGCGCGAGCTCCTCGGCGAGGCCGACATCGCGCACGATGCGTGCGAGACCGGCGATCACCCTGGCCGACTCGATCCTCCAGACCGCGTCGATCGCGCCACGTGCATCGGTAGCCGTCACGGCCACCTATCAGAGCACCTCCTGCGGTGAGCTCGCAACACTCCGCCCGAGCCGCCGCCCGACGCCTTCCTCGACTCCCTGGCAACCCGAACACGGCCCGCGACCACGGGCCGGGGCAATCACATGGCTGGAAAAGGGTTGGACGGGGTGATGCTCGGGCTTGTAGCTTGCAGTTGACCGTGACACCGCCCAAGGAGGTGAGACCCATGAACGCTGTATCGATGTGGGTGCTCCCCCTTCCCGTCACGATCGGGCGATTGACGTAGGTGTCGCCGGGAGCGCCCCGCCAACAAGGCACTCCCGAAAGGCAACACCTATGCACTCTCTGCAGTCCACCGCCGAGCCGTCGCCGAACGACAGGGTCGAGAGCCACGTCACCGTGGGCGACGCCCCCAGGCCCTGGTCGCCGGCCTCCGGCGCCGATCGCGCGCCCCTCATCTTCGACGTGATCATCGCCGGGTGCGGGCCGACCGGCGCGATGCTGGCCGCCGAACTACGGCTGCACAATGTGCGGGTACTCGTTCTGGAGAAGGAAACCGAGCCCGCGTCGTTCGTCCGCATAGTCGGTCTGCATATTCGCAGTCTCGAACTGATGGCGATGCGCGGACTGCTGGATCGCATTCTCCAGCATGGAAGACAACGTCCGGCCGGCGGTTTCTTCGCCGCCATCCCCAAACCCGCGCCCAAGGGCCTGGACTCCGCGTACGCCTATCTGCTGGGCATCCCACAGCCGGTCATCGATCACCTGCTCGGAGAACACGCGATCGAACTGGGTGCGCAGGTCCGGCGCGGTTGCACGGTCACAGGCTTCGAGCAGGACGACGAGGGCGTGACCGTCGAGCTGGCCGACGGGGAACAACTGCGTTCGCGCTATCTCGTCGGCTGTGACGGCGGGCGCAGTACGGTGCGCAAACTGCTCGGCGTCGGCTTCCCCGGCGAGCCCTCACGGACCGACACGCTCATGGGCGAGATGAAAGTGGGTGTACCGCAGGAGGAGATCGCCACCAAGATGACCGAAATCAGCGAGACCCATCAGCGATTCTGGCTCCGGCCCTTCGGTGAAGGGGTCTATAGCGTCGTAGTCCCCGCCGCGGGAGTCAGCGACCGCGCGGAACCGCCCACCCTCGAAGATTTCAGACAACAGTTGCGCACCATCGCCGGAACCGATTTCGGCGTTCACTCCCCGCGCTGGTTGTCCCGCTTCGGGGATGCCACCCGGCTGGCCGAACGTTATCGGCTCGGGCGGGTGCTACTGGCCGGCGATGCGGCACACATCCATCCACCCACCGGCGGACAGGGCCTCAACCTGGGCGTTCAGGACGCCTTCAACCTCGGCTGGAAACTGGCCGCACAGATCCGCGGCTGGGCTCCGGAGACACTGCTGGACACCTACCAGGCCGAACGTCATCCGGTCGCCGAGGACGTGCTGGACAACACCCGCGCCCAGATGGAACTGCTGTCCACCGAACCGGGCCCGCAGGCCGTGCGCAGGCTGCTCACCGAACTGATGGACTTCGACGAGGTGAACCGCTATCTGATCGAGAAGATCACCGCGATCGGCATCCGCTACGACTTCGGCGAAGGCCCCGACCTGCTCGGCCGCCGCCTGCGCGACATCGACGTGAAACAGGGCCACCTGTACGGTCTGCTGCATCGCGGCCGCGGCCTGCTGCTGGACCGCACCGAACGCCTGACCGTCGGCGGCTGGTCGGACCGCGTCGATTACCTCGCGGATCCCACTGCGGCACTGGATGTTCCGTGCGTCCTGCTACGCCCCGACGGCCACGTCGCCTGGATCGGCGACGAACAGCAGGACCTGGACGACCACCTCTCCCGCTGGTTCGGCAAGCCCGCCAGCTGACCTTGCCTGAGGAAGGGTTTGTTGGGTGGGTGATTATGGTCTTCATCCACCCAACACCTTTACTTTGTAGATTCATAAGTCGGACGGGCGGGGCCAAGGTGGCCGGGTCAGGTGATCGGGGTGGACATCATCTGGTCGACGAGCGAGGTGGTGTGCTTGGCGTACCGGAAGAGCGGATGGGTCAGCACCTCCTGCAGGAAGGCCAGGTCGGTGCAGAGCCCCGCTCCCCTGACGGTGAACTCCTCCAGCGCGCGGTGCGCCCTGGCCACGGCCTGCGCGCGGGTCGGCGCCCAGACCGACACCTTCGCGATCAGCGGGTCGTAGTCGGCCGTGATGCGAAGGCCGGCGGCGGCATGGGTGTCGACCCGCGTGAACGGGCCGCCCGGCGGGACGAACTCCTCGATGATCCCCGGCGTGGGCACGAACCCCCGCGCCGGGTCCTCGGCGTTCACGCGGCACTCGATCGACACCCCCGTGGGCACGATGTCGCACTGGCGGTGGGCCAGGGGCCGCCCGGCGGCGATGACCAGCTGCTCGCGCACCAGGTCGATCCCGGTCACCATCTCGGTGATGGGGTGCTCGACCTGCAACCGGCAGTTGACCTCGATGAAGTGGCACGCGCCGCGCTCGTCCAGGACGTACTCGAACGTGCCCGCGCCGACGTACCCGGCCCGCAGGGCCGCGCGCACGGTGATCTCCCCGAGGTGCTCGATCGTCGCCTCGGGGAGGTTGGGCGGAGGCGTCTCCTCGATCAGCTTCTGCCGGCGCCGCTGCACCGAGCAGTCCCGGGCGCCCAGGTGGACGACGTCGCCGTGGCCGTCGGCGAGGATCTGCACCTCGACGTGCCTGGCGGCGTCCAGGTACTTCTCCACGTACACCCGGGGGTCGCCGAACAGGGTGACCGCCTCGCGCCGGGTGGCGGCGAACGCGCGGGCGAAGTCGCCCGGCTCGTGCACCACCGTCATGGCCCTCCCGCCGCCCCCCGCCGACGACTTGATCACGACGGGGTAGCCGACCGCGTCCGCCGTACGAGCGGCCTCGACCGGCCCCGCGGCGGGACCCGAGCCGCCGGGAAGCACGGGCAGCCCGGCCTCGGCGGCGAACTCGCGCGCGGACACCTTGTCGCCGAGCCGGGCGATCACGTGCGACGGCGGGCCGATCAGGGTCAGCCCGTGCGCCTCGCAGATCTCGGCGAACTCCGCGCTCTCCGACAGAAAGCCGTATCCGGGGTGGATGGCGTCGGCTCCGGTCTGCAGGGCGGCGGTGACGATCGCGGCCGCGTTGAGGTAGCTGTGCCTGGGTGCCGCGGGTCCGATCTGGACGGACTCGTCGGCCAGGCGCACCGCGGCGGAGTCGCGGTCCGCCGTGGAGTGGGCGACGACCGTGCGGATTCCCATCTCGCGGCACGTCCGAAGCACGCGCAGGGCGATCTCGCCCCGGTTGGCGACCAGAACTGTGGTGAACATCGCGCCAGGCTCCAAGCTCCGAGGAAGAAAGGATCAGTGGCCGTCGCAGGGCACGAGTGCCAGCAGCGGCTCCTCGTACTGGACCGGTGAGCCGTCGGTGGCGACGATCTCGCAGACGCGGCCGGGGTGCTCGGCCTGGACGGCGTTCATGAGTTTCATGGCCTCGATGATGCCCACCTGCTGGCCGGCCTCGACGACGTCGCCGATCTCGACGAACGGCGGCGCGCCGGGCTCCTGGGACCGGTAGAACGTGCCGACCATGGGTGCGGTGACGACGACCGCGCCCGGTGTGCCGGCGTCGACACCGGCGTCGATGCCGGGCGGGTCGTCGCGCCGTTGGAGCTCGGTGCCGGGCGGGCGCGGCTCGGGGTCGCGCGGCGCGGTGGGCGACCACTCGACGTCGACGGCCAGGGTGGCGGTCGAGACGGTGATCCTGCGCAGCGGGGCGGCGCCGGCCTGCCCGAGCCGGGCGGCGTGCCGGACGACCCAGTCCAGTACCTGCTCGCGCTCGTCCAGGTGTGCGGGTTCGGCTGTCATACGGGTTCCTCCTACGGCTGCCGGCGTGGTCGGCGGCAGGGGCCTAGGCGCGGGCTCCGAAGCGGCGGAAGCGCCGCCTGCGCTCGGCCACCAGCCGGTCGGGATCGGTCCGCGCGAGCTCGTACAGCGTCGCGGTGACGGCCTGCCTGACCAGCCGGACGGTGAGCGAGGGGTCGCGGTGCGCGCCGCCGTCCGGTTCGGGGATGACGGCGTCGACGATGCCGTGGCGCAGCAGCTCGCGCGCGCCCAGGCGCAGGGCGGCGGCGGCCCGCGGGGCCGCGGCGGCGTCGCGCCACAGGATGGCCGCGCATCCTTCGGGGCTGATCACCGAGTAGACGGCGTTGCCGAGGGCGAGCACCCGGTCGGCGACGCCCAGGGCGAGCGCTCCCCCGCTGCCGCCCTCGCCGGTCACGACGGCGAGCACCGGGACGCGCAGCCGGGACATCAGGCGCAGGTTCTCGGCGATGGCGTGGGCCTGCCCGCCCGCCTCGGCCTCGACGCCGGCGTACGCGCCGGGGGTGTCGATGAGGGTGAGGATCGGCAGGCCGAGCTTGCCGGCCAGGCGCATCAGCCTGGCGGCCTTGCGGAATCCGGCCGGGGAGCCCATGCCGAAGTCGTGGGCGACGAGTTCGCGGGTGTCGTGGCCCTTTTGGTGGCCGATGAGCATGATGGGCACGTCGTCGAGGCGCCCGATGCCGCCGACGATCGCCGGGCAGTCCCCAAAGACGCGGTCGCCGTGCAGTTCCTGGAAGTCCTCCAGCAGGTAGCAGGCGTAGTCCAGGGTGGTGGGGCGTCCGGGGTCTCGGGCCAGGGCGACGGTCTGCCAGGCGTCGCGCTCGGGCAGGCGTTCGGCGCCGAGCACCAGCGGGGGCGCGCTGCCCCGCCAGGCGGCGGGTACGGCCCGGCCGCCGGTGGCCCAGGCGGCGGCCGACAGCAGGTGGGCCAGCAGGGGCCTGAGCTCGGCGCGGCGGCGCACGGCGTCGACCAGGCCGCCCGCGAGGAGCGTCTCGGCGGTCTGGAAGCCCTCGGGGAGGGTCTGCTTGATGGTGCCGGCGATGACGCGGGGCCCGGCGAAGCCCATGTGGGCGCCCGCCTCGGCGACGATGACGTCGGCCAGGGTGGCGTAGGAGGCGGCGACGCCTCCGTAGGTGGGGTCGGTGACCAGCGAGACGGTGAGCAGGCCCGCGTCGTCCAGGTCGGCCAGGGCCTGGCTGGTCTTGGCCATCTGCATCAGGGCCAGGGCGCCCTCCTGCATGCGGGCGCCTCCCGAGGCGGTGACGACGACCAGGGGGGTGGCGGTGGCCAGGGCGTGCTCGGCCGCGGCGGTGATGCTCTCGCCGACTGCGCAGCCGAGGCTGCCGCCCATGAACCCGAAGTCCATGACGGCGGCGACGACCGGGTGGCCGCGGACGGTGGCGGTCGCGCACACGACGGCCTCCCGCAGGCCGGTGGCGCGGCGGGCCTGCTCCAGCCGGGCGAGGTAGGGGCGGGTGTCGGTGAAGCCGAGCGGGTCGACCACGGTGGGCGAGGCGCCGATCGGGGTCGTGGAGCCGGGGTCCAGGAGCTGGCGCAGCCGTTCGGGCGCGGTGAGCCGGGCGTGGTGCCCGCAGCCGGGGCACACCCGCAGTCTCCGCCGGTAGTGCTCGCCGTACGTCGGCCCCTCGCAGCCGGGACAGCGGATCCACAGCGAGGAGGCGGGGACGGCGGTGGTCGCGGTCACGCGGCGGCCTTCCGGGTGGCCGCGTGGCGGGCGTCTGATCGCATGGCATTCCTCCTGTGACTCCCGGCAGGTGCGCCGGCCGTTCACGACGCGCGGCGGGCCCCCTGTCCGGAACCATCCCTCGGGGCGCTGGTCGATCGCTTGAGGGGCGCTGGAGGCGTTCTGGTCGGGGCGGGGTGGAGGGGTGCTCCCCGCCCACTAACTAACGTCCTTATGCCGAAATTATGTGCTATTTCATATCAAATCGGACGGGGGCTGCACCGGGATTCCCCGGCCACACAAGGGAACTCACCATTCGGAAATCCTACGCGAGGTAAAGAATACAGTACTAGACCAGGACTTTTTCGGAGATTTTGTCCTGAGGAGCCATTTTTCCGGAAGTTCCGATAAGCGGGTTCATCTAAATTCGAGAAGTCCACCAGGCGTCGAGGTCACGCCGACGCCGAGCGCCGGCCAGCTCGGACGACGTTGCCGATCATCTGCGGAGATCACATGGAATTCCGGGTTCTGGGTTCGCTGCAAGTCGTCGACGACACCACCGACCTGACGCCGAGCGCCGCCAAGGTGCGGGCGGTCCTGGCGATGCTCGTCCTGCGCCACAACCAGATCGTGTCCACCCGCGAGCTGATCGACGAACTGTGGGGCGAGCGCCCGCCGGCGACCGCCCTTCCCACCCTGCACACCTACGTGTACAAGCTGCGCAAGATGCTCGGCACCACCGGCCCCGCCACGGTGGTCACCAAGCCGTACGGGTACCTGCTCGCGACCTCGCCGGAGACCATCGACGTGTTCCGCTTCGAACGGCTGGTCGCCGACGGATGGAACGCGCTGGAGCGCCAGGACCCCGAGCACGCCACCGAGGCCCTCTCCCAGGCCCTGGCCCTGTGGCGGGGGCCCGCCCTGGTCAACCTGGCGGCGGGCGAGCTGCTGTCGGCGCAGATCACCCGGCTGGAGGAGAGCCGCCTGCGCGCCCTGCAGCTGCGCCTGTCGGCCGACCTGCGGCTGGGCAGGCACCGCGAGCTGATCAGCGAGCTCAAGGAGCTCATCGCCACCTACCCCCTCGACGAGGACTTCTACGCCAAGCTCATGACCGCGCTCTACCAGGTCGGACGGCGCGGCGAGGCACTGGAGGTGTACCAGAACCTGCGCCAGATCCTGGTAGGCCAGCTCGGGCTGGAGCCCTCCCCCGCCCTGTGCCGCCTGCAGCGGCGCCTGCTGTCGGCCGACCCCGGCCTGGAGCAGCCGGGACTGGAACAGCCCGGCCTGGAACCCGGGCCGGAGAACCCGCCCCGGCCGGCCGCGCGGGCGGGCACCGTCAAACCCGCGCAGCTGCCCGCCGACATCGCCGACTTCGTCGGGCGCGAAGAGGTGGGCGAGCGGATCGCCGCGGTGCTGTCGCGACCCGCCGAGTCCGGCACCGCCGTACGGGTGATCTGCGTCAGCGGGATGCCCGGGGTCGGCGAGACGGCGCTGGCCGTCCACGCCGCGCACCGCGCCCGGGGCGGCTTCCCCTCGGGCCAGTTGTTCGCCGAGCTCGGCGGCGCGAGCGCCCCGGCCGACCCCGGCGAAGTGCTCGCGGGGTTCCTGCGCGCCGCCGGGGTGCCCTCCGGCGACATCCCCGCCGACCGCGACGAGCGCAGCAAGCTGTTCCGCACCTGGTGCAGCGACCGGCAGGTCCTCATCGTGCTCGACGACGCGAGCAGCCCCGCGCAGATCCAGCCACTGCTGCCGGGGTCGGCCGGGTGCGCGGTCATCGTCACCAGCCGGTTCGGGCTGCACGGGTTCGCCGGCGCGCAGATGGTCGAACTGGACCCGCTCAGCCCCGCCGAGGGCCTCGAACTGCTCGCCAGGATCATCGGCCGGGCCCGACTGGACGGCGAGCGCGCGGCCGGCGAGCGGATCGTCGGCCTGTGCGGGCGGCTGCCCCTGGCCCTGAGGTGCGCCGGTTCCCGGCTGGCCGCCGGCCAGGGGCTGACGCTGGCGAAGTTCGCCGAACGGCTGGAGGACCCCCGCGCCCGCCTCTCCCACCTGTCGGTCGCGGACCTGGACGTGCGCGCGGCCTTCTGCGGCACCTACGAGCGGCTCGGCGAGCCGGAGCGCAGCCTGTTCCGGCTACTCGGGCTGCTGCAGACGCCCTACGTCACCGTACGGCAGGCGTGCGCGCTGCTCGGCTGCGAGGTCGACCACGCCGAACGGCTGCTCGCCCGGCTCGCCGACTGCTCGCTGCTGAAGGCGCGGGCCGGGTCGCTCGGCGAGCTGCGGTACGCGATCCACGAGCTGGTCAGGCTGTACGCCAGGGAATGCCTGGAAAAGGAGCTGGACACCTGCGGCGAGTTCACGCCCGAGCCCCCCGCGCAGGCCAGCGTCCCCGCGCCCGCGCGGATCCCCTCCGGCACCGGGACCCCGCCGCCCGCCGGGTCCGGCGACGACCACGACGTGGGCGCCCGCGAGGACCACGACGCCGGGGAGCGGTCCTTCTCGCTGCTGATGGCGCCCGCCGAGTGCGTCAACGGGAGCGCGGCCCGCGTGCTCGGCCCGTAAGGGCGCCGCGGCGGGAGGTCGCGGTGGTGCGGCGCGGCCTCATTCCGGCACTAGCGCTGCATCAGCAGCAATCCAGGCGTTCCGGACACCATTGCGTCTACGGACGAAAGGAGACGTGTGGTGCATCGGACGCTAATCGTGGCGAAGATGGAACCCTCCGAGACGGAGGCGGTTGCCAAGATCTTCGCCGACTCGGACGCGAGCGACCTGCCGCATCTCATCGGGGTGTCGAGGCGAACGCTGTTCCGCTTCCACGACCTGTACTTCCACCTGGTCGAGGCCGACCACGACATCACGCCCAACCTGTACAAGGCGCGCAGCCACCCGCTGTACGGGGAGATCAACCAGCGGCTCGGCGAGCACATCCGGCCCTACGACCCGAACTGGCGCGAGCCCAAGGACGCCATGGCCGAACCGTTCTACACCTGGGAGGCGGACGGCCATGACTGAGAACCGCCTCACCAAGGTCACCGTCAGCGAGGTCGCGCCCAACCGGCGCCGCGGCGGCGACATCCGCGTCCTGCTCAGCCCGAAGACCACCGGCTCCACCTCCGGCTTCATGGGCGTCGCCTTCCTGCAACCCGGAGAGCACTTCGTCGAGCACTACCACCCGTACTCCGAGGAGTTCATGTACCTCGTACGCGGCACGGTCCTCGCCCGCGTCGACGGCGAGCAGGAGATCGTCCTGCACGCCGGCGACGCGCTCATGGTGCCCAAGACGGTCAGGCACCGGATCCAGAACACCGGCGAGGAGGAGGCCTGCATGGTCTTCCACGCCAGTCCCCTGGCCCCGCGGCCCGACCTCGGCCACGTGGACACCGAGCCGGCAGCGAACGACGCCGCGGCAGGGAGCCCGCGGTGAACATCGTGGACACCCGTCCGACCACCCGGCGCCGCACCCGGGCGCGAGGTGGCGCCAGGCGCTCCTCGCGCACGCGCCACGACCGCCGGGTCGTCATCACCGGGATCGGCGTCACGGCACCCGGCGGCATCGGAGTGAAGTCCTTCTGGGACCTGCTCACCGCCGGGCGCACCGCGACGCGCGCCATCACACTGTTCGACGCGACCGGATTCCGCTCCCGGATCGCCGCCGAATGCGACTTCGACCCGGGCGCGCACGGACTGTCCCCGCAGGAGATCCGCCGCATGGACCGCGCCGCCCAGCTCGGCGTGGTCGCTGCGCGGGAGGCCCTGGCCGACAGCGGCCTGACCGGCCAGGACGTGCCGCCCGAGCGCCTCGGGGTCACCATCGGCAGCGCGGTCGGCTGCACCATGGGCCTGGAGGAGGAGTACGTCGTCCTCAGCGACGGAGGCAGGAACTGGCTCGTCGACCCGGCCTACGGAGTGCCCCAGCTATACGGGTACATGGTGCCGAGCACCATCGCCACCGAGATCGCCTGGGCCGGCGGAGCGGAAGGCCCGGTCGCGCTCATCTCCACCGGATGCACGGCCGGACTCGACTCGGTCGGCCACGGCTACCAGCTCGTCAAGGAGGGCACCGCCGCCGCCGTGATCGCCGGAGCCGCCGACGCGCCGATCTCACCGATCACCGTCGCCTGCTTCGACGCCATCAAGGCCACCTCGCCGAGCAACGACGAACCCGAACACGCCTCACGCCCCTTCGACATGAACCGCAACGGCTTCGTGCTCGGCGAGGGCTCGGCGGTGCTCATCCTGGAGGAGCGCGAGGCCGCGCTGCGGCGCGGCGCGCAGGTGTACGCCGAGATCGTCGGCTTCGCCAGCCGCAGCAACGCCTACCACATGACCGGCCTGAAACCGGACGGCCGCGAGATGGCCGAGGCCATCGGGGCCGCCATGCGCCAGGCGCGGCTGCGGCCCGAGGACGTCGACTACATCAACGCCCACGGGTCGGGCACCCGGCAGAACGACCGCCACGAGACCGCGGCGTTCAAGAGCGCACTGGGCGACCGGGCCTACCGGATCCCTGTCAGCTCGATCAAATCCATGATCGGGCACTCGCTCGGCGCCATCGGATCCATCGAGGTCGCCGCCTGCGCGCTGGCCATCAGGAACAACGTCGTCCCCCCGACCGCGAACCTGCACACCGCCGACCCCGAGTGCGACCTCGACTACGTGCCGCTCACCGCCAGGGAGCGCGACGTCGAGGTGGTCCTCAGCGTGGGCAGCGGGTTCGGCGGGTTCCAGACCGCCATGCTGCTCGCCCGCGACAGGGGCGGGCTCACCGGCCCGGGAGGTGACCGCCATGACTGAGCGGACCGGCGCGGGCGGCGCCCGCCCGGTGGTGACCGGCATCGGCGTCGCGGCGCCCAACGGCCTCGGCACGCAGGCCTACTGGTCGGCCACGCTGGACGGCAAGAGCGGCATCGGCCGGATCACCCGCTTCGACTCCGAGCGGTACCCGGTGCGCGTCGCGGGCGAGGTGTCGGAGTTCGACGACACCGAGCACGTGCCGAGCCGCCTGGCCGTGCAGACCGACCACTGGAGCCACCTCGGCCTCACCGCCGCCGACATGGCGCTGCGCGACGCGCGGATCGAACCCGGCGAACTGCCCGAGTACGAGATGGCCGTCGTCACCGCCGGCTCCTCCGGCGGCACCGAGTTCGGCCAGCGCGAGATCGAGAAGCTGTGGAGCCAGGGCCCCGAGTACGTCGGGGTGTACCAGTCCATCGCCTGGTTCTACGCGGCCACCACCGGCCAGATCTCCATCCGGTACGGCATGCGCGGGCCCTGCGGGGTGGTGTGCACCGAGCAGGCGGGCGGGCTGGACGTGGTCGCGCAGGCCAGGCGGCTGCTCCGCCAGGACGCCACCATGGTGGTGACGGGCGGGACCGACGCCTCGCTGTGCCCGTACGGGCTCGTCGCGCAGATCTCCACCGGCCTGCTCAGCCCGCGCGACGACCCCGAGCGCGCCTACCTGCCCTTCGACGACGACGCCTGCGGATACGTGCCCGGCGAGGGCGGGGCGATGCTCATCGTCGAGGACCACGACGCGGCCCTGGCCCGGGGCGCCCGGCCCTACGGCGCGATCGCCGGATACGGCGCGACCTTCGACCCCCGCCCCGTGCAGGGCGAGGAGAACAGGTCCAACCTGCAACGGGCGATCACGCTGGCGCTGCGAGAGGCCGAGGTGAGCCCCGGCCAGGTGGACGTGGTGTTCGCCGACGCCCTCGGCGTGCCCGAGCGCGACCTGGCCGAGGCACGGGCCATCTCCGCGGTCTTCGGCCCCTACGGGGTGCCGGTCACCGCGCCCAAGACCATGACCGGGCGGCTGTACGCCGGCGGCGCGGCGCTCGACGTGGCCACCGCGCTGCTCGCCATCCGCGACGGCGTGATCCCGCCGACCGTGGGGGTGCGCGCCGCCGCGCCCGCCTACGAGCTGGACCTGGTGCGCAGCGCGGCCAGGGACGGGCCCGTGCGCAGGGCGCTGGTGCTCGCACGCGGCCACGGAGGGTTCAACGCGGCCCTGCTCGTCACGGATGTCTAGCCCACCCGACCTCGCGACAACGGAGAACCGACATGACCGAATTCACCCTCGACGACATGAGACGCATCATGGGCGGCTGCGCGGGAGTGCCCGACGCCGTCGACCTGGCCGACGACATCGGCGAGATGTCGTTCGTCGACCTCGGCTACGACTCGCTCGCGGTGCTGGAGATGGCCGCCCGCATCCAGCAGCAGCTCGGCGTCCGCATCCCCGACGACGCCGTCGATGAGATGAAGACCCCGCAGGCCGCGGTCGACTACGTCAACCGCCGGCTCGCGGCCTGACACCGGAGGAACGTCATGGCAGGACACGCGGACAACGAGATCATCATCGCCAGTCCCATGGACCTTCTGTGGAACATGACCAACGACGTCGAGTCGTGGCCCACGCTGTTCAGCGAGTACTCCGCCTCGCAGATCCTGGAGCAGCGCGGGCCCACCATCAGGTTCCGGCTCACCATGCACCCGGACGCCGACGGCAACGAGTGGAGCTGGGTGTCGGAGCGCACGCCCGACCCGGCGACCAGGACCGTACGCGCCCACCGGGTCGAACCGGGCTGGTTCAAGTACATGAACCTGTTCTGGGAGTACACCCAGGTGCCCGACGCGGTGCGCATGCGCTGGGTCCAGGACTTCGAGATGAAGCCGGACGCCCCGCTCAGCGACAAGCAGATGACCAAGCGGCTCAACGACAACACCGTGATCCAGATGAACCGGATCCGGCAGATCGTCGAGGAGGCCGCCGACCAGTCCCCCGTCCGGATGTGACCCCACTCCGGGCCACCACACGTCCGGGCCCGGCTCCGCCCGGACCGGCCTCCCCGCACCACCACCCCCTTCGATGACAGCAAGTCCGACGGAAAGAAGAGAGTGGGCATGAACCACAAGGACAGCGTGTACCGCGTCATGGTCAGGATGCGGATCCACCCGGGCATGGAGCGCGACTTCGAGAAGACCTGGCGCGAAGTCGCCGCCACCATCGCCCGCCACCCGGCGAACGTCGGCCAGTCGATGGCCAAGAGCCCCGACGAGGACGGCATCTACTACATCGTCAGCGACTGGGAGAGCGAGGAACGGTTCCACGAGTTCGAGCACAGCGCCGAGCACGCCGCCAACCGCATGCGGCTGGACCCCTACCGCGACTCGGCCGGCACCTCGATGACCCCCATGATCGTGGCCTCGCGCCTGGGAGCCCAGCCCAGCCCCGGCCGGGTGCGCGTCGCGCTCTACCTGAACGAGCCGGAGAACGACAGAGGCTCCATCGAGAACGCCTACCACCAGATCAGCACCACCCTCGCGGGCAGGACCGGGCTGCGCGGCAACGAGCTCCTGCGCTCGCTGCGCGACCCGCGCCGGTTCGCCGTGCTGAGCGAGTGGGACGACGTGCCCACCTACCGCGAATGGGAACGCAGCCCCGAGCACCTGCCGACCACCTCGCCGCTGGCCAGGTACCACGACAAGGGCCTTGGGATCTTCGGCTCCTACGAGGTCGTGGCCGCCTACTGACCGGCCCGCCCGCCTCCCCGGACGGCGACCATGAGCAGGAGGACGACGTAGCGATGGCCGGCGCGATGCGCAAGATGGCGGTCTACCTCGGTCTCGTGGAGGACGACCGCTACCCG
>NZ_JBEZFH010000080.1:0-28885 GCF_040649355.1 Sphaerisporangium sp. NPDC049002
GGGTCATCGTCACTGTCTCGATCGTCCTGTCTAGCTCTGTTTCACATCATGAGGACTCATTCGTCCTATGTCTCACAAGAGTCTGACAGAGAGGGCTCCAGGTCGTCCCGTCAGATGATCCTTGGCTCTTCACCGCCGTCACCGCAGGTTTCATCGTTCTGACAGCCTTGCTGCTGCGCACTCGCTCCGCCCGATTCGCGCTGCGGGCGCTGCGCGGCCGGTTCACTTCGTAGAGAGTGAGTGCAACGCCCAGGTGATCAGGTCAGTTCGGCGTTTCGGCGGCTGTTCGTTCTCACCAGGCGCCAACAGGCCCAGACGGTCTTGCCGGAGGTACCAGAGGGGCCGGAGAGCGGGGTGACGCCGCACTCGTGGGCCAGGGCCTCGACAATGGTCAGGCCGCGGCCGTGGACGGCCTCGACGCCGAGGTGGAGGTGACGAGGCCGTTCGGCGGCGTGGTCGGTGACCTGGACGCGCAGCTCGCCGCCCTCGGCGGACAGCGCGAGCCTGACCGGCGGCTTCCCGTAGCTCAGCGCGTTGGCCAGCAACTCATCGACCACCAGCACCACATCGTCGGCCAAGGACTCCAGCGCCCATGAAATGAGGACCTCCCTCACCATGCTCCGGGTCTTGCCGATCATCGACAGGTCGCAGGGCAGATCCCAGCACACGGTACGCGCGCCGTCCGGCGTGCTGTCCGGCATCTTCGCTCGCCCGGTCGAGACCGCCGACATCGTGATCCCCGTCGACCGACACCAGGTGGTGTACGGCACCTCAATCTGGGACAAAACCTAATAAGTGGCATGCACCCCGCCGTCCCGCCGGTGCCCTCCGGGTCGAAAGCGACCAGGGGCGCGGTGGTCCACGGCTCCGGGTGCCTAACTAGTGGGCTCTCCTGTGTCGTTCAGCCATCGTGGTAACGGGCTGCTGCGTCGTGCCGGTTGAGCGCGTGAGTCAGCGACGCTTCGGCCGCGGCGACTGCGGTCATGAGCTGGTCCAGGAGGTCGGTGGGTATGACGCCTTTCCCCAGCCCCGAGGTGTCAACGAGTCTGGTGAACATGTTGATGGCTCGTGCGGAGAGCTGCGATGCGCAGATTGCGTGAGTGGCGGCCTCGCGGGCGGCGTAGGCGTCGGCTGAGCGCAGTATGTCGGACTCGATGGCGTGAACCAGAGGGGAGACGGTGTCGGTGAGGTCGATCGCGGTCAGTCTGAGGCGGGTCCGGAAGAGTACCTGCTCGGGCGCGTCGTCGAGCGCGAGAAGACCGTCGGCCATGGTGTCGGCCCTGGGGTTGCTGGTCAGGACCGCCAGGCAGGTTGCCACGGCCTGCTCCCAGGGGGTTTGCGTAGAGGTTTCGGTCAGGAGGCGCGCGGCAAGCAGGTGATCTCCGGCCGCATGGTGGGCGATGATGGCGATTTGGCGGCCGTCGAGAAGCCGCTGCCCAACGCCCTGGTGGTCTTGGAGGTGCTGGAGCGCCTGCGCCCATCGGCCCGCCTGGGCCAGGGCCCGGCTTCCATCGGCCAGGAGTACGGTCCACAGCCACTGGAGGAGTTCCCGGTGAGCATCAGGGGTGCGGGTCAGGTTGCCGAGGGCGGTGGTCTTGTCATCGATCTGGGCGGTCACCTTGTTCTGGACGGCGGTGAACAGTGTTTCGATCAGGTGGTGTGCGGCGGTGCCATTGCCGTCTCGGGTAAGGAGCCGGCCGAGGTTGATGAGAGGCTGAAGCGCGAGTTTCGCTGTCGCCACTTCGAACGGCTGAGCTTCATGGAAGATCGCGAACTGGGACCAGCACCAGAGTCTGGCGAGCGAGGGCAGGCCGCAGTCGCTAGCGATCAGAGCAGCGAGGTTATGCGCCTCGGCGGCTTTCCTCAGGGCGTGGTCCGGGTGCTCGGTTGCGGCGTCCGCCAAGTCGCCGACTTGGCGGATACGCACGTCGAGGGGATGACAGGCGGGCCGGCCGCGCGCCACGAGGGGGAACCGCCGGGCGATGTCCTTGCGGAAGGATGTCATCAGGTCACCAGGCGACGGCCAGCACCGTATGGACCTTCTCGATGACCGTCATCGCGGCGAGGTGCGTCCTATCGCACGGCTTAAGGTGCGCGTCGATCCGCGGGGCGGTGTCGCGGTGCTCCTTGTCCCAGAGCTGGATCTGGTCCATGAGTGAGGTCGCCAGGTCGCTGCCGTGGGGTCCGTGCGCGCGGGCGCCGAGCTCGAACAAAATCCCCGGGACATCGGCGGGCCGGATGGTGAGGTAGGCCAAGGAGTCGGTCTCGTTTGTCATGGCCGCACCGCCCCACCGGAATGCCGGGGTCGCCAGGTCGGTTTCGACAGCCGAGATTTGCGCGACGATCCGGCAAAACCCCTGGCAGGTGGTGGCGAGCCACAGGTCGAGGTGTTGGAAGGTTCGTCCGGATGGGATCGCGATCCCCGACCAGGAGCGGGTTGCGGGCTCGTCCAGTGCTCGGGCGAGTGCCTCGGGCGGCGCGGTTCGCCCGTCACCGAGCACGAGCGTGACGCCGTCAGCCAGGGCGATGGTGGGTTCGCTCTGGGCCCCGATTCCTCGCATCGCGAGGAACCCGCAGGTCATCATGGAGCGGCTCACCAGGTGGCCGCCTTGCCTGTCGAACGCGATGGAGCGGGTAGTTCCGCCGGTGATCCGTAGCGGTACGACGAGCCGACCGGTGGGAGCGAGTTGCCGCCACCAGGCGGGCGGCAGGTCCCACGCCCCGGCGGTGACGATGATCTTGTCGTAGGGGGCGGCGGGGGCATGTCCCTGTGCGCCATCGGCGCACAGGACCTCGACCCGACCGTATCCGGTGGAGGCCAACGCCGCGGCGGCTCCGTCGACGACATCCTGGTCGATGTCAATGGTGACGACCCTGCCGGCGGGTCCGGTCAGTTCGGCCAGCAGGGCGGCGTTGTACCCGGTCCCGGCGCCGATCTCCAGGATGTGGTCACCGGGCTGGACGTCGAGTTGTTCCAGCATCGAGGCGACCACCCCGGGCGCGGAAGCGGAGCTGAGCGCGGCACCGGTGTGGTCTCGTTTGGTGACAACGGCGTCATCGGGGGCGTAGGCGCTGTCCAGCGACGCGTCGGCCACGAAGGGGTGGCGGGCCACCGTGCGCAGGGCGGTTTCGACTCGCTCGGTGGTGACGGTTCCGCGTGACACCAGCAGGTCGACGAGGCGAGCGTGGAGACGGGCGGCGGTGTCCGGCTCGGTCGTGTTCATCGTGGGAATCTACCTTCGGTGGTGAGGACGGGCTGGGATGGACACGGCGTGGGCATGAGCAGGGCGGCGCTCCACGGTGTGGTCACCTGGCGGTCGGCCAGTCCGCTGCGGTCGGCCAACGTCAGCGCGATGCCGGCCGCACCCACGAGGAGTCCTGGCTCGTCGGTGGCCTGCCCGTGGTCACGGTGCTGGAAGGCGAATGGCAGCGCCGGGTCGTATTGGTCGGCCAACGCGTCGTCGGCTCTGCGCGCGGTGGCGGTGTTTCCGATTGTCTGGGCGCACAGGAGTACTCCAGCGCTTCCATGGCACAGGGTCGGCCCTTCAGTGTCCCAGGCGCGAGTGGACAGCGCGGCGATGGCCGAGTGTCCCACCTGGGTGAGGTCCGGATCCTGCAGCGCTTCACCGGCGGCGATGAGGGCTGCGCCGATGCCTGGTGCGCCGTAGCACCAGGCATCGCGGCGGCCTCGGGTGCTGGGGGTGGAAGCAGTTCCGGCGAGGTCGTCGGCGGTGATCTGTGGTGGCCAGCTGCCTTCTGCCCGCCAGGCCAGCAGCCACCGAGCGGCAGCGCGCATCGCGTCGGCGGTTGCGTCGTCACCGCGCCCGGCGAGCTGGCAGGCGGCCAGGAACGCGAGCGGTCCGGCGATCCCGTGGGCGAGTCCGGTGTTCGCGGCGTCGCGGTTGTGCGGATCGGCGAGCGCGGCAGAGGAGCGCGGAGTTGGTCTCCACCAGCCGGGACGTCCGCCGTCCATGTTGATCATCGCGGTGAGGGAATCACGGGCGGCAAGCATCCCCGGTTCGGCCCGCCCCTGCCCGGCTTGGGCGGCGGCCAGCAGGACGCGGCCGATTCCGGACAGCCCGTTGATGAGGTCGTAAGTCTGCCAGGGCGTCCCGGGTTCGCCGGCGTCTCGGCGGTCGCGCTGCCAGGCCGCTATGGCGGTCGCCCGAGCGGAGAGCCAACCTACGCCGCGTTGGACCGGCCTGCGGTAGGGCTCGGGGTCGGGCAGGTAGGGGGTGCCGAGGATGAGGGACGCAGCGAGTGCACCGACGCCATTGAAGATGCCGCCGACCCGCTGGGGGTGGGAGGTGTTGATCTGTGCCGCGCGGGCCCAGTGGAGGTCTGCCGCCTTCTGAAACCGCAGGTCGGTCGCCGACAAGCGAGCGTGCAGGAGCGCGGTTCCGGCCAGTCCGCGGGACAGGGACGTGGCGGCTGGACCTGCCTCGGCGGTGATCGACTCGGGGTCCAGGAGCCGTTCGGCGATGGCGGCGGCCAGGTTGGGAAGGGCGGTGATGGTCATCGGGCCTCCACGGTCCGGTGGGCGTGGTGAGCGATCCGGTCGGCGGCCAGGGCCCGGATGAGATCCTCACCGGTGGGCGCGAGCCGGTTGCAATGCAGGTGGATGAGGTCGGATCCGACGCCGCCGCGTCGGCCGGGGGGCAGCATGGCGATATAGGCGTCCAACATCAGCTGCCATCCGGACGTGAACGCGGGTGCTACCGCAGCTCGTGCCCTTGGCCTCAGGCTGTTCATCCGTCGATGGGTTTCCCGACCGAGCCGCTCGCCGTGGACTGCTGTGCGGGTGCGTGCTGCGATCGTGGCCGTGGTGATTGCGGCGATGACCAGCCGCTGGTCCTCGTCGCGCACTGTGGACAGCACATCGAGGGCGAGGCGGCTGTCGGCGCCGAAGAAGTGTTCCGCGGCGGTGATGGCGCCATCACCGCCGTACCGTTCGATCTCCTGTTCGTACGGTTCGACGCAGAATCCGGAGATGAGGCGCTGCTGGTGCAGGGTAGCTGCCCAATCGGACAGGGCAGGCAGAACGGTGCCGTTCAACACGGCCGGGTCGGCGTGGAAGCGGACGCGCAGATGCTCGCCGTGACGCTGGTCGTGGTAGCGGAGCCAGAACCACCGGTCCCAGGCGCCGGCCAAGTCCCGCGCCTGCCGGGCCAGTGATCGCAGGATCTGCTCGTAGCAGGCGGGCGGAGCTTCGACAGCGAGCGAGAGCCAGGGCCCGCCCGGTAGGTGCAGGCCCTCTCCGAGACGCCGCACCGGCGGGGCGGCCAGTGCGGGAGCACACGTAGGGGTGGTGCGGTCGAGCGAGACGACCAACTCCAGGAGGTGGTGACCGTCAGGGCCGGCCATCACCGCAGCGATCGCCTGGTCATCTCCTGGTGGAGCGGTGACGGCGGCCAGGCCACGCCGGACATAGCGGCGCAGCAACTCACGGTCGTCGGACCGGCGCAGGTCCAGTGGCAGTCGCCGGTCCACGTCGTCAGTGACGACTATGTCGGGCGGCGGCGGCCGGGTCACCGATCGCCATGAAGTGAGCGCGGCCTCCCAGCCGTCAGCACCGGCGGCGGCCTGCCTGGCGGCCAACGTCAGGTGCGTCGGAAGAACCCAGCGGGCGGGTGCCAGCCAGGTGTCGCGGTAGCGGACGGCGGGTGTGAACGGCGCGGCGATGCCCGCCCACGACCAGCAGTGCCAGGGGCGTTCCCCTGCATGTCCCGCCAGGGCCAAGAAGCGGGCGACCGGTGGCAGCAGCGACAGAGCGACCCGCGAATAGAGAACAGGACGGACCCGCTGGTTGTGGGCCTTGGACCACACAATCAGATGGTGGCCGTTCGAGAACACATTCAAATTTGTGAGATCCAGATCGCCGACCCGGGGCGCTACCCCGACCGGGATGCGATGGGCGGCCAGACCGGTTTCCGCCGTGACGGAGATGACCGAGCCTGTGCGGGGGCGCACCACCAATTCGGCGACCAGAGCCCCGCCCTCCGCTTCGGTGTCTTGAGTGTGCTGGGGACGGCCGAGCAAGGGGATGAACCGCCCGATCGTCGACAGCGCGTCCTGCGATCCTCCGCACACCGCCACCTGGAATCGGTGGTCCGCCAACTGCCCCGCGTCGCCGGCAAGGACCCGCACGTAGATCTCACCGGTGCGGGGAACGGCGGCATCGCTGCGGTTCGTCAACCGGTCGATTGTCGCCTCGTCTACGTCGATCGCGGTTCTGCCTTCAGATACCGCCTGCGATAACAGCCGGGCAAGAACCGCCTCACGCCGTGGATCGAGAGGACCTGCCCCGATGTGAGTGAGGTCTTCGACCGGGCCCAGGCCCACGACGGGATCCAGGACGTCCAGCAGCGGCACGGCGCGTGATGTTCCGTACCGGGTGAGGAACCGCTGGTGGAAGTCGGTGAGAGGGTCGATGCCCCAGCCGATCCGCCACAGCACGTCGGCGGCCTCCGCGGCCTGTTGGGCCACCCGGGCAGGCAGGGCCACGGTCGCGTCCGCCACTGTGTCGACCCGCAGGAGGCCGTCGGCGGGCAGAACCTGCTGGCCGACTTCCAGAGCGGCGGTGAGGAGCGCGAGCCGCATGGTGCTACCCGGCCGATGACGATCTGCTTCGCTCAGCTGGTCTCGCAGCCGTGTCAGAAGGTCGCGGCGCGGCGAGCCGTCCGGGAGCCGGCCCAGCAGATGTCGCAAAGGATCACACCGCAGATCACGGGGCAGTAGATCATGCAGGAGGAAACCGTTGTGGATCAGCTCACGCACAAGCCCCGGCCCTGACCCTGGAGCCGCCCGGCGCCATCGCCGTGCCACTTCGGCTACGACGTGCGCGGCCGATTCGCCGTCCCGGCAGGTCGCCAGGACGAACGCGGTCACGTCGGTGTGGCGGATGCTGATCGTCACTGGCGCGGCGGATTCCGGGTCCATGGGCCGTTCGATCTCCCAGCGGTCGCCTCGCAGCACGGCGACGTTGCTGCTGGTCAATCTCACCTTCTCCAACCCGTCGGCGTCGTCGATGATCGAGCGTGCCAGCAGGCACAGCCACTGCGGGTCCGGGTTGGTGAGGGTCCGGTGCGCCGCCCCTAGGCGCAGTTCCGGGTCACCCGAGAACGCCGCAGGAGCGACGGCTGTGAAGACGCCGTGTGGAGTGGTGCGCGTGCGTGACCGCGTCGCGTAGGCCCGCCACGTCAAGCCGGCGGCGAGGGAGCGGCCAGAGGCGTTCGCAGCCGGGCCGCTGGCCACGGTGACGCCCTCGATCAGCAAGGGATCGGTGGGGTCGGCGCCGGAGTCCCGCGCCGGGCGCAGCGGTATACGAGCCAGAGCGTCCGATCGGGGCGTGAACAGCCGACGGGCCACAGCGCACTCTCCTTTGGTGAGGGCCGCGGCCCGTCGCCTGATCGGGCGGTCTAGCTCCGCGGTTCGGGGTAGCTGCAGGCGGGCTGCGTGCCACAGCCGTTGTCGGTCATGGCATCGACGGCCAGGAGGGCGCCCTCGTGCGTCTTCGCGTCGAGGTCGAACAGGTCGGTCATGAGTTTGTCCAGGGTCTGCCTGGTCATGGCTCCTCCGGTTTCCGGTGCGGCGCTCTGTCATGGCTTCCCGGCTTCCCTGGTGCGCGCCACTGCCAGTGGGGGCCGGATAGAGATTCAGCATCATGGTGAGCCCGGCCGGGGCCGGGGCCAAGGGAAACGTTTGGGCCAATGCGATTGGCCAAACGTGACCAAACGCGGGATGCGCACCTGTGGAGGCATGGTGAGACCACCGCTCGCGGTGGCAAGGCCGTGAAGCAGGAAGCCGCCGAAGCCCCATCCGCGGCGAGCGGAATCTCCGTCCTTTAGGGCGGAGAGGACGTCAATCGTCGAGCTTGAGCACCATCACGTCAGCGACTTCAGCGTCCGGCGCCGGCTGGTTGGTGCCCGCGATGTGCCATCCCAGGTGCTCGTACATGTCATGTGCCGGGGCGGCCGGCAGCGACAGCAGCGTGGCCCATGGCTCGGGGCGACCGCCAAGCAACTCATCCAGCAGTCGACGCCCGTACCCGTTGCCCCGGTGCTCGGGAATCACGTTGAGTTCGATGACCGCGAACTTCTCGGCCTGCAGAACCTCTTCCGGCGCGGGCGTCGTGTCGCCTCCCCACCACCGGCCGGCGGCGAACGGGAGACCGAACGCCCACCCGATCAGCCGCCCTCCGTCGCGCGCGGACACCAGCTGAAACCCTGGGGTGTCGACCTGACGGCGGGTCCGGTCCAGGTACCGCTCCTTGGACGCGTTCGGGTTGGAGTTGTACGGCGGTTCCGCCTGAATCTCCAGGTAGCGGATCACGTATTCGTCGCTCAGGACCTCGGAGGCGTCGCCGCCGTGCTTGTGGTCGAACACGATGCCCATCAGGTTCCTCCGGTCGGTAACGCGAGTTGATCGCGGTATTCGATCACGGACAGCGTGGTGCGGGCTAGCGGTGGCACTGCGTCGGCGACCCCTACTGCCAGGTGGTGGACGAACTTGGTGACATTGTCCGGGCCGAGCGCGGCGAGGACTTGGCGGGCGTGGTTGAGCCCGTCGTCTACGTGGCCGCGCCGGGTCTCGGAGTAGGCGCGATGGAGCTCCACCTGGGCGCGCTGCCGTGGCCGCCCTGCCGGGTAGGACGCGAGCGCTTCCTGCTGCGCGCTGCCAGCGTCCGGGTGCCCGGCCAGGGTGTACACCAGGGACCGGCAGTAGAACAGCCGGAACGCCGGCCACCCTTCGGCCGAGAGCAGGTCCAAGGTGATCTCGTCGGGCAGTCGGTCGAACACCCGCACCTGCTCGTCCAACGCGGCGTACGCCTCACCGGCGGCTCCCGCCAAGGCGAGGGCATGCGCCCGCGCGCCGAGGGCCTCCACAGTGGCCAGGCAGGGCCGTCCCTGGGTGAGCTTCAACGCGGTGTCGGCGCGGGCCAGCACCAGCACCGGCGGCCGGTCCTCGTGCAACGCCTGCACCGCCTCGGAAGCATACGCCGCCGCCTCTGCGTTGGGGTCGCTGGTTCGTTCTGCGGCTCGCCTGGCCAGGGCCCACCAGTGCCGCGACTCGCGGGCGAACCCTGTCGAGCCGAGCGTGTGGGCCAGTAGGTGGGTCATGCGCGCGTTGACCCGTAGCCAGCGGACGGCTTCCCCGGTCGGGACAGAGGTCATGGCCTGTTGGAGGGCAAGCACGTCAGCGGCGAGGTCGCCGAGCACATCCCGTTGAGGGCGCGACACGATCGCGTGGGAGTACTCCCACACCAGTTCCTCGTAGTCGTCGATGCCGGGGTGACCGACGTTCTGGTCAACGACGGAACGCAGCCGCTCCAGCCCATCCTGGAACGGCGCGGCTGCGGCGGTTCCCGCGGCGGCGATACCACCGAGAAGAAGTTGCCGGCGCAATGGGTCCATGGCGTCAGCATCCCACCGGGCCGCCGTTACGGCGGACGGTCGTGGCTCGTCGTTGGCCAGCGCAGAGGCGCGCAAGGCCACAAGGAACCCGCCCGCCTGGTAGAGACGATCGAGCCGCTCCACCGCGTCGGAGGGTGCCATGCGGACGCCCCGTTCCCACCGGCCGAGATTCCCCCAGTCGCCCAGGATCTTCTCGGCTGCCGCCTCCAGCGTCATGCCGCGGAATTCTCGCCAATGCCGCAGGCCGGCACCCAGCAGATGCTTGGGGCCCTCGGATGGGTCCACCGGCCGGGAGGTGGGAGGCATTCCGGCTCCTTGTTTTGGTCACGATTGGCCAGCTGCTTGCTTCTGGCCAAAACCCTGCCCCTGGAATCGCTCCTGATCACCACCAGCATGTCACAGGGGCATACAGGCCGCGCTGCGTTGACAGCACAACGTCACCTGAATGGCGAACAGCCTTGCTCATGCGCACTCGCTCTGCCCGATTCGCGCTGAGGGCGCTACGCGGCCGGTTCACTTCGTAGTGAGTGAGAACACCCGGGTGATCAGGTCAGTCCGGCGCGTCGGATGATGTTCGTTCACACGAGGCGCCAACAGGCCCAGACGGTCTTGCCGGAGGTACCAGAGGGGCCGGAGAGTGGCGTGATGCCGCACTCGTGGGCCAGGGCCTCGACGATGGTCAGGCCGCGGCCGTGGACGGCCTCGATGCCGAGGTGGAGGTGGCGAGGCAGTTCGGCGGCGTGGTCGGTGACCTGGACGCGCAGTAGTTCGCCATCCTCGGCGGAAAGGGCGAGCCTGACCGGTGGCTCTCCGTAGCTCAGCGCGTTGGCCAGCAACTCGTCGACCACCAGCACCACATCGTCGGCCAAGGACTCCAGCGTCCATGAGGTGAGGATCTCCCTCACCATGCTCCGGGTCTTGCCGATCACCGACAGGTCGCAGGGTAGATCCCAGCAGACGGTACGCGCGCCGTCCGGCGTGCTGTCCGGCATCTTCGCTCCTCGGGGTGGACGCGACATTGGCAGGGGCCTACGCGGCTCCGGCCGCGTGGGCAGGGGCAGGCGGGGCACGAGCCCCGGCCGTACGGCGGGCACCGGCTGTATGGGCAAGGCTTCGAGGGGCACGTGCCCCGGCTGTACGGCGGGCACCGGCTGTACGGGCAAGGCTTCGCGGGGTACGGGCGCCGTCGGTGGCCGTGGGCGACGCGCCCATGCGGACCGCTCGGCCTGGAGCACAAGATCGCGCCGCCCGGCCTCACGTACTAGGTCGCCCACCTCGGCCTCACGCATCCGGTCGCGCAACTCATCAGCGGTACCGGCCTGCACGATCAAAGGCTCGGACGCGGACCAGACGGCAGCGGCATAGAAACGGCGCGCACCCAGCCCGTACCAAACGGCCCAGACCGGCTCCAATAGATCCAACTGCCGCGCGGCGGCCCGCTCAGCCGGATCCCAACCCCTCGGGCGAACCCGAACCACTGCCTCACTCCGCCGATGCCGGCCCCGTTGCCGCGTCGTGTTCTCGTGATCGTTCATGCCGCTCCCCCGCCCATATCCGGCACGGGGATCGCCTGCGGAGAGTGGCGGAGGAGTGACAGATCCCTAGCCGGCACTCGGAGGAACGGACCATCGAGACCACGCTTTCCCGCTCTCGATACAGCCATTCTTATCCCCTCTTATCTGGACATAGTGGACCGTCTTTTATCGCCCCTATATAGGCATCTCCGCAGCATCGGCAGGAGGTCTGCTTAGGTCGCCTTCTCGGCCCCTCAAGTCACTTCACAGAGTGCCTCTGACCGGCTACGTTGTGCATCCAAAGGCAGAGCACATTGCCGGACGGTTTGTACTACCGGTGTGCTGGCTGTGCTGAAGGAGTAGCGATTTCTCGCCGGACGGAGGCCCGCATGTACGTACCCCCCGATCCTGACCCGACTGTTAAGCCTTTGGTTTTTCTGGGCGCCGAAATGCGCAAGCGCCGAATTCGGGCGAATTTGACCCAAGACCGACTGGCCAGGACCATCCAGTTCAGCCAGAGTCTGGTCGGCTTCATCGAGCGCGGCGAGCGCACGCCGAGTCAGAACTTCATGCAGCGCTACGACGACGCCCTCAACGCGGGCGGCGAACTCGTCCGCCTGTGGGCACACCTGACCCGGGGCGCGAGCCCCAGATGGTTCCGCAACTGGCTGGAAGTCGAGCATGAGGCCCACACCCTGCACGCGTGGGAACCGTTGTACGTTCCGGGCCTCCTACAGACCGAGGAGTACGCGAGGGTCGTCATCCGTGGAGAACCCGGCATAACGGAACCACAAGTCGACAAAGCTGTAACCGCGCGCATGGAGCGACAAGCGATCTTCGAACGACCCAGCCCGCCTATGCTGCGTGTATTGCTGGACGAAGGCGTCCTCCATCGTCCGATCGGCGGCAAGAAAGTGATGCATCGCCAGCTCGAACGCTTGCTTGAGGCGGTAGAGTCCCCTCGAATCGGTATTCAGATCATCCCAGTGGCGCTGGGCGTGACCACAGGACTCCTCGGTGGATTCGCTATCGCGCAGCTTTCAGACACCTCGGATAATGTGTACATCGAATCCGCGACCCATGGACACGTAACGGACCGTCCGGAAGACGTCGAAGCCATCCGTAGTAGATACGACGCCCTTCGAGCCACAGCGCAACCCGAACACACGTCCATTGAGCTGATCAGAGAGGCGGAGAAACTGTGGATCTGAATGATGAGCTGAAGGCTGCGGCCTGGCGCAAGGCGACCAAGAGCGGATCCAACCAGGGGAACTGCTTGGAAGTAGCTCCGCTGTCCGGCGGGCGGGTCGGGTTGCGGGACACCGAGGCGCCCGACAAGGCACCCTTCGTGGTGAGCGCGAGCGTCTGGGATGCCTTCGTCGACGGAGCAAAGCAGGGCGAGTTCGACTTCTAACCTCAACGCCAGACCCACGAGAAGCCCGTAGGCCACCGCCACGGGCTTCTCGTCGTCCAAGCCACGCGGTGTCCGGCTTCAGGTTCCTGGGGGTTGGAGACGTGCCAGCAGGTCTCTGATCTCCAATGTACGGGCGTCGTCGGGGCCGTAGATGACGGAGAAGTCGTCGTGCAGAGGTTCGAGGACGGCGACGGCGTCCTTCCTCTGTCCTTCGGCGGCGAGCAGGTACCCGATGTCTCGTCGCAGGTCCAGCACGGTCTCGTCCCCGTCGCCCCTCTCGGCCCGGAACCGTGCCAGCACCTGTCGCAGCTCTTCGAGGGCCACGGTCCCCTGGCCCAGTTCCGCGCGGCAGTAGGCCGCCTGCCGCCGGCATTCCAGGGTGTCCACGTCGGCTGGGCCCGCGACCCGCGCGTACGCGGCGGCGAGCCTGTCGAACTCGGGCAGGGCACGCCGGACGTCACCGCCGATCACCAGGATCGCCGCCCGCCGCTGCCGAAGCCGCAGCACCCGCTGGTTGTCGCTGCCCAGGGCGTCGGAGGCCGCTTTGAGCACCGCGTTGAGCACGTCGGCGGCCTGCGTGTACCGATCCTCGGTGAGCAGTTCATCGGACTCGGCCTCCGCGTCCGCGATGGCCTCAAGCGCCTCCCCCGCGGAGACAGGCTCCGCGTCACTCTGCTCGACGAGGCTCTGATCAGGCCGGGGGCGCGGCGCGCAGGGGTTCCGGTACGGGCGAGTGGGGTCGGGCAGTCGTGCCCCGCCTCGCTCGGCGACCTCTGGACGCTCACCCGGGGCCGGCAGGAACGGGATCAGCCGCTCGAAGACCTCCTGAGCATCGGCGGGGCGGTCTTCCGGTCTTTTGGCCAGCAGTTCCAGGGTCAGCCGTTCGAGATCCTCCGGCACGTCTCCCCGGAGCAGCCCCAGCCGCCGTGGCTGCTCGAAGAGGTGCTGCCACATGAGACGAGCGCCGTTCAGACCACCATCGAAAACGGGTTCCCCAGTGCAGAGCTCGTGCAGGATGCATCCGACCGCGTACAGGTCGGTTCGCGGAGTGACCTGGACCGCCTGGACCTGCTCGGGGGACATGTAGCGGGCCGTCCCCATGGGCACTCCGGCCTCGGTCAGCCTGGTGACGTCGGGCCGTAAGATCGCCGCGATGCCGAAGTCCAGGACCTTCACCGTCCCGTCGGCGGCGACCATCAGGTTGTCCGGCTTCAGGTCTCGGTGGACGACCGGGATCGCGTGCGCGTACGACAGGACGGTGCAGATCTGGGCCACCACGGACGCCACCCAGGAGATGGGCAGCGGCGCCTCCGAGGAGATGAACCTGGTGAGCGGCGTGCCGTGCACCAGCTCCATCACCAGGTACAGGTGCGCGACCGAACGCTCCAGAACCGCGTCGTACACCTCGGGGACGCCGTGATGACCGATGCGAGCCGTGACCCTGGCCTCCCGGCGGAACCGCCTGGTCAGCACCTCGGCGTGTTCAGGGTAGGAGATGAGCTCCGGGAGGATCAGTTTGATCGCGACCTCGCGGTCGAGCACCGCGTCGTACCCCCGCCAGACCTGGCCCATCGCCCCGGCGTCGAGCTCCTCGACGAGCTCGTATCGGCCCGCGATCTTCCGTGATCTCACCGTTCTCCCGGTCGTCTCACATCGTGACGCAGTTCATGTCCCCTGTGGGGATCACTGTTGATCATCGGGATCCGTGTCCGCTGACCACAGGGACATCCCCCATCTCGTCGAGAGTGTTACGCCACGTCGTCCGCGATGCCCTGCTGGCGGCGGATCAGGTTCCACGCGGCGCTGCGGGCGCTGCGGTTGAGGGAACTGCGGAAGTCGCGATCCGGGGCGAAGTACTTGCGACCGAGGTCCGCCATCGTGTCGAGGTGCTCCATCATCTTGTCCTCGAAGACCGGATCGAATACCTGGCCGAAGTTCTCCTCGTCGACGTTCGCGACGGCGGCGAGTTGGACCTTCGACTCCTTCATCGCCTCCTCGAAGGGCTTGATGATGTCCTGCTCGGTGAGCGAGGTGCCGAACCGCTGGTTGAACTTCTCCACCAACTCCGACAGCAGCGACTTCTCCGGCTCCTTGCCACCACCGGCTCCGTCGCCGAAGCCTCCAAGGACGGCCTCACCCTCCGAGGTCAAGCTGACGTCGTACTCCCCGGTCTTCTCGACCCGCAAGTGGCTGAGGTCGACGTCGCCGATGTCCACGCTGCCGTCCTCCCGCCGGTCCAGGCGGGTGAGCAGGTGCCGGCCGTAGAGGTAGAGGCGTTCCAGGTCCTCGTCGCTGTAGGGGATGATCTGAGCGAGGAAGGCGTACTTACGGACGTAGTCGTCCAGGTCCGCGCGGAATTTGTCCGCCGTCTCCCGTTCCTCCTCGTCATCGCTGTGGAGCAACGCGGAGAACCGCTCGCACGCGGGCGCGAGGTGCCGGTAGAGCTCCGCATGCAGCTTCACCCATTTCGCCTGGTCACCGGCCGCCCGCTCCTCGGCGGCCAGGTAGGCGGCGGCGAAGGCGTGCATCTCCGCCTCGACCAGGACCGCCGCCGACATCACCCTCGTCTGCGCGGTGTAGAGGAGGTTCGGATCGGTGGGGAACGTGATCGCCTGCTCGAAATACGGCCGGAAGGCGTCCTGGATGTCTCCCGCGTTGTTCACGAAATCCAGCACGGCCAGGTCGCCTTGCGACTTGCGGTCGGCCGTGCGGTTGAGCCGTGAGAGGGTCTGCACGGCGTTGATGCCGGTGAGCTTCTTGTTGACGTACATCGTCGTCAGCAACGGCTGGTCGAATCCGGTCTGGTACTTCTCGGCCACGACGAGGATCCGGTACTCGGGCTGTCCCGGTGCGCCCGACGCCACGGACTTGTCGTCGGCGCGGGTGTAGCCGAACGCCTTCGGCAGGGCGGGTTCTGACAGCCCGCCGTTCTCCTTGGACTCGCTGGTCTCCTCCCCCTCATAGGTGAGGGTCCCGGAGAATGCGACCAGCACACCGATCCCCGCAAAGCCGCGGTCACCGATGTACTGCTTGATCTTCCTGGCCATCCGCACGGCATCGAGACGGGAAGAGGTCACCACCATCGCCTTGGCACGGCCACCGAGACGGCCCGCGGTGTGCGCGCGGAAGTGCTCGACGATCACCTGCGCGTGCCGCACCACCGTGGATTCGTGGGTGTACGCGGCTCTGGCGAGCAACGAATTCGCCTTGGCGGCGTCGACCTCCCGCTCGTCGGGGTTGTTGTTGACGAGCCTGTAGTAGGTGTCGTAGGTGACGTAGTTGCGCAACGGGTCGAGGATGAAGCCCTCCTCGATGGCCTGCCGCATCGCGTAGGTGTGGAAGGGACGGTAGACGCGGTCGCCGCCGAGCGTCCCGAACAGTTCCAGCGTCTTGGCCTTGGGGGTGGCGGTGAAGGCGAAATAGGACAGGTTCGCGCTCATGCCGCGCCTGGCGGCCCTGGTCTTGAGTTTGGCGGCGGTGCTTTCCGCGCCTTCCTGCGCCGCCTTCGCGGTGGTCGCGCCCTCCTCGTCGGAGTCCGCGTCCAGGCCCAGATCCCGCAGGGCGTCGCGTACGGCCGTGGCCGCGTCACCGGACTGGGAGGAGTGCGCCTCGTCGACGATGATCGCGAAGCGGCGACCCTTGATCTCGGTCGGCGTGCGCCTCAGGTAGTCCATGAGCGCGGGGAAGGTCTGCAACGTCACTGTGATGATCTTGCCGCTCTCTTTCGAGAGCGCCTGGGCGAGCTGTTCGGACTTGGCGCCGCGGCTCTCGTCGATCGACACCACCAGCCCGGCCGTCTGCTCGAAGCTGCCGACCGTTTCGCGGAGCTGCGCGTCGAGGTTCCTCCGGTCGGTGAGGATGACGACCTTGTCGAACACCGGGGCCCCTGGCTTGAGGCCGACCGCGACCGCGTCCGGATCGAGCCGCGACACGTCGGTCGAGGTATGTAACGATGACAGACGGTGTCCGAGCCAGGCGATCGTGTTCGACTTGCCCGACCCGGCCGAGGCCATGATGAGGTAGTTGTGCCCCGCACCGTGCCGGGCGGCGTGCTCGGTCAGCTTCCTGACCGCGTCCCACTGGTGATAGCGGGGGAAGACCAGCCTCTTCGTCGTCCGCCCGTCCGCCCCCTTCTCCTTGTGCAGGTGGACGAAACGCTCCAGCAGGTCCAGCCAGTTGTCCGGCTGCCAGATCTCTTCCCACAAGTAGGACGTGGCGTATTTCCCGGGGCCGGTCGCGACGGGGTTTCCCTTGCCGCCCTTTTTGCCCGGCCCTTCCGACCCTTGGTTGAACGGCAGGAACACCGTCTTGGCACCGCGGAGCCGGGTGGCCACGAAGACGAGGTCGGGGTCGACCGCGAAGTTCGCCACCACCCGCCGGAGGAAGATCGGCTCGGTGGGGTCACGCTCGGTGCGGTACTGCTCCTTGGCCTGCTCCACGCTCTGACCCGTCAGCGGGTTCTTCAGCTCGGCCGTCGCGACAGGGATGCCGTTCAGGAAAAGGGTCAGATCGAGCCGGTTGCCGTGGTCCGCCTGCTTGGTCGCGTACGCCAGTTCCCGGACAACGGTCAGCCGGTTCTGGCGATATTCGGCCAGGATGGCGTCGGAGGTGACCAAGGAGGGCTTGAAGTAGGCCACCCGGATCCGGACGCCGCGGTCCTTGACCCCCTTGCGCAGCACTTCAAGGAGGCCGTCGTTGGAGATGGCCTGATCGAGCCGCTTCGCGAACCCCTGCTGCGCGGCGTCGGGGTCCCCGCCGTAGGCGATGAGCAGTTCGTTCCATTCATCGATCTGAGTGGCGCCGATGAACGTGAACAGCTCGCCCGTGTCCAGCCCCAACCCGGGGCGGTACCCGGCGGGGTCACCTAACTCCCACCCGTTGTCGACCATCGCGGAGACGATCGCGGCGCCGAACACGGACTCGTGATGAATGGGGCTCATTGGGGGGTTACCTCTTCCCGGTGATCAGGTACTCGACGTCCCGCCAGAACTTGTCGAAGGACGGCGAGTTCTGCCGCGCCAGGTGGAGTTCGAAAAGGGCCGCCAGACTGGTCTGGTGTTTCTTCGGGTTGTACGACTGGTGGTCCGTCCGATGGTTGGTCAGCCACTCTTTGCACCCCCTGATCCGCTCCGGATCGTCAGGGGGCCGCAGATCCGCCCGAAGGCTCGTACATCCTCGGAGAGATTTCGCGGCGGCCAGGAACCACGCCTCGAACTCCCGGTTGGCCAGCACCACGGCTATGGGGACATCCGGTCTCGCCGCACATGCCCGGGACAGCAGCTGGGGGCCAAGGTCTGCCGGGCAGTCATCGTCCGCATCGAGCAGCACTAAGACGCCCGTCACGCCCTCGACGTCCGAGATCAGGCGGTCGACCGCGTCCTCGATGCCTCTGGGAGCCACCAGGGAGTTCCGGTTCACGCGGCGAGGTGCGGGCAGGTCGGCCCACCGATGCGGGGCGATCTCCGTCACAAGCCTGCGCAGAAGCACCGGCAACGCCTGCACTTCCCCATGCCCTTCAACGATGGTGGCAATACGGATCGACGTCACTGCTGCGGTCCCTGCCCGCCGTCGACTGAGGCCGCAGGGCGGAGATGTCCCTGCCGATGCATGTCGGCCAGGTGGGAGGGAGTCTTGAGCAGATTTCGCTGAGTGTGGTCGCTGAGTTCGCCGATCCTGGTCACGCCGTCCACCATCTCGACGATCCGAAGGAGTGAGGGATGCACCTCTTCTGTGTCCAGCAGATCCGAACTCTGCGTCGTCACGATCACCTGAGTCCTGATCGAGGTCTCTTTGATCGCATCGAATAGGCCCGCGACCCTCGCGGGATGGATGGCGATCTCCGGCTCCTCGATTGCCACCAGCGGGATCGCGCCCGTCAAGGCATCTGGCTGGAAAAGAGCCGCGAGCACACCCGTCCCCCGAACGGTGCCTTCGGAAAGCTGCTCGGACTGGAACACCTCGACGTAGGGGTCTCCAGAATGAACCGCATTGGAGTTGACCGCGTTCCAGAACGGTAGGACCGGGTCACCGGTCCAGAACCGCGCCTGGATCGTCGCGTAGTCGCCCTGGAGCCGCTGATCCACACCCAGTAGCGACGGGATCAGCCAGCGCATGAAACCGTCCAGGGACTCCTTGAACGACGGATGCTGGGCGGCGAGGAGTCCCAGCACCTGCCCCAGGTGTTCACCCCGCTCGCCGAGCTGTGTCCGTCGGAGGCGAGTGTCGTCCAGTCCCCGCAGGACATCGGTCTCCAACTCGTAGAATCGCATCGCGAGCAGCGCCCGCAACAGCTCGTCGTATGGCGCCAGCCGGCCGACGACAGGCAACAGGAGCTCCTTCGGATGGAGCCGCGCCCCAGGAATGCCTCCCTTCACGTCGCGTTTCCGTTTGCTGGACAGATCCGTGGAGAAGGAGGCATCCTCGCCCGGAAGCCGCAGCGAACAGCTCTCCCGGAGAACCAGATGCGTGAATTCATCCGTCGGGTCCCGGCCGATGCACACCTCGTACGTCGCCCGCCCGCCGTCAGGTCGCAGTGCCAGCTCAAGAGCGATCAGGAAGGAGTCCGCGATCTCCTTCCCGCCTGATTCACCCGCCGTTCCGACCCTTCGGAGAACCGACTCCAGCCCACCCCGTTCAGCGATCGCGTGGGCTGGCGAGTAGGCCAGCGCGTCACGGACGAACCGGATCGCGTCAAGGAAGTTCGACTTCCCCGATGCGTTGAACCCGGCCAGCACGGTGAGCGGCCCAAGCCGCACATCACACTCGGCAAGGGAACGGAACCCCTGTACCCGAACCCGGGAGATGAAAGGAGGCGCCTGATCATCAGTGCTGGTCATGAAACATCTATCCCTCGCCCACTGGCCGTGGACACATCGAACTCCCCGGTCACAGCAGCCGTGATCAATGCTTGACGCCTCTCTGCGAGCAAGCTTACCTGCCGCCTAACAGCATCCACCAAACGGTCAATGCGTTGATTCTGATTGCGTATATTCTCAACGATTTCACGCTGTTCAACAATTACAGGAAAGGGAATCCGAAGCATCTGCAGATCTGGGACGTAAATGGTCTTGTGGGTCGACCCCATAGCCAGGCGCCCTAGGAGATCCTGCCTCATTGCACGTAGGCTCCACAGCAGAAAATAAGGGTCCAGACGGGGCCCGCAAGTCCAGGTCACGAAATCCTGACTGGTTGCCATATCCGTTCCCATAACTGCCGAGTATCCGGCGGACGCCGTACGGCAGAGCACCACAGTTCCGGCGGGATGAAGCTCGGCTGCGCTGTTCGCGAGACCCAATTCACTGATCTTCTCACGAGTTTCAGTGATGACCTCCTGTCGGTCATCCCGGACTTGCTGCACCTCTCCGGTCGTGATCCAGGGGAGCGTTAGGTTCGTCCACCACTCCGGACGTGACCTGCTCGGAGTGTGTCCACTCCCCATCCGGGCCAGAAGCCCAAGCCGAACCTCCTGCCACGACATGGGAAGACTATCGACCCATGCCAACGTAGAATCGCGGCGCTCGACGTAGTGAGCGCCAGTGACGTAGGCGACGATGCCTGCTTCGCGTCGTTCCAAAACCTTTGACTCGACTCCTCTGTGTGCTGCAATCAGTCCGTCGAGGCAGGCTGTCTCGGCGTCGAGGAAGTCCGCGATGCGTCGCTGCTCCTCCAACGGGGGCTGCCTGAAAGTTAGAGCGCGGACGCGTTCGGCACTCAGGTGATAGATGTTCGCGCCAGAGGCAATAGATGCAAAGGTTCCGGAAGCGAAGGACGAACGAGCCCACCATTCGAGATATCTGGCATCAACTCCCTCGCGGGGGCGAAGGCGGATCAGGGTGTTCTGGAAGCAGACTGGTCCATTCAATTCACCACCCCAGACGGCTGACGCTCCTACCGTGCCGAGACTGCCGCTTCCTTCCGTCACAAGGACATCGCCTGGCCGAAGACTGAAGATCTTCTGCTCGCTGGGCGTGAAGTTCATTGCCTGAACATCACTCAGGTCGAGTGCACCATCCTTCACATTCGCCGCGCGCAGATAAGGCACCATATGCGGCCCTTCTGCGTGTTGCGGGGAACGCTGACGGCCGAGCGCTATTTCAGCGGCAGCTCGAAGCGTTGTAATCCGAACGCTCAACTTGTCACCTCGCCCAGAAGATCCTGAATCTCGGCCTCAAGGGACTTCAGTTCCGCGTCGATCTCTGCGAGTGGGCGCGGCGGTTTGTAGATGTAGAAGTGGCGGGTGAAGGGGATTTCGTAGCCGGTTTTGGTTTTGGTGTGGTCGATCCAGGCGTCGGGGACGTGGGGCAGGACCTCGCGCCGTAGGTACTCCTCGACGTCCTCGTCCAGTGGGACGTTCTCGTAGTCGCGCAGTTCCGGGTCGGGCTCAGGGTCGCCCTTCTTCATCTGCACCTCACCCTCAGGGTCGCGTACGCCTATGGCATCGCGGAGGGCGACCAGGAACGGCTGTGTGGACGGCCAGAGCACGCCGGACGAGGCCATCGCCTCACGTACCGACGCGAAAGCGGTGAGCTTCTTGTCCCAGCGCTGCCCGAGGAGCGGCTTGAGCACCTCCACCAGGAGGTCGGCGTCCACCTGCCGCCCGAGCGCCTTGGAGTCGCGTACGGCCGCGAGGGTCGCGTCGGTGACCTCGAAGCGGAGCTTCAGCGGGCGTTCGACGGTGATCCGGTGGTAGCCGAAGTCCTGGTTCTGGAAGACCTTGACCTTGCCGTGCAGCGGGTGCTCGGAATCGGCTGCTACCTGGAGCGCTTCGCCGTACAGCCGGGTCAGCTCGCCGATGTGGTCCTTGGTGAGGTACTTGCGCTTGTCGCCGAGGGACTTGCGCATCTTGGCCCAGTAGTCACGCGCGTCCAGCAGGACGACCTTGCCCTTGTGGTCCTCGTCCTTCCGGTTGGTGAGGATCCAGAAGTACGTCGAGATGCCGGTGTTGTAGAAGAGCTGGTCGGGCAGTGCGACGACCGCTTCGAGCCAGTCGCTCTCCAGGATCCACTGGCGGATCTTCGACTCGCCCGACTCGGCGGCACCGGTGAAGAGGGGCGAGCCGTTGAAGACGATGGCGATGCGGCTGCCGCCCTTCTCCACGTCCTTCATCTTGGAGATCATGTGCTGGAGGAACAGCAGCGAGCCGTCGTTGATCCTGGGCAGGCCCGCCCCGAAGCGGCCGCTCTCCCCGAGCTGGTCGTGCTCCCTCTCCACCTCGTCCTTGACCTTCTTCCACTCGACCCCGAACGGCGGGTTGGCGAGCATGTAGTCGAAGGTGGCGCTCCGGTGTCCGTCGTCGCTGAAGGAGTTGCCGAACTTGATGTTCTCCGGGTTCTGCCCCTTGATCATCAGGTCGGAACGGCAGATGGCCCAGGACTCCGGGTTGAGCTCCTGTCCGAAGACGTGGACCGTCGCGTCGGGGTTGCGGTCGCGGATGTGCTCCTCGGCGGCGGTGAGCATGCCGCCCGTACCGCAGGCGGGGTCGAGCACTGTGCGCGAGACGCCAGGGACGACCAGCGCGTCATCGTCCGGGGCGAGCAGCAGGTTGACCATCAGCTCGATGACCTCGCGCGGGGTGAAGTGCTCACCGGCCGTCTCGTTGGACTGCTCCGCGAAGCGGCGGATCAGGTCTTCGAAGGCGTAGCCCATGTCGTGGTTGGAGACCACCACCACGGGCGCGCCCCGCTCGTCGGTGACCACGTCGCCGTCGTCGTCCCGCTCCACGGGCCGCAGATCCAGGTCGGCGAACCGTCCCACCACCTTGTACAGCAGGTTCGCGGCGTCCAGCTTCTTGATCTGCTGGGCGAACTCGTACTTCTCCATCACCTCCTGCGCGTTGGGCGAGAACGCGCCGATGTAGGCGAGCAGGTGCTTGGCCACCTGGCCCGAGTCACCCGAGATCGCCTTCAGCGTGTACGTGCTGATGTTGTAGAAGCTGTGGCCTGCGGCCTTGCGAAGGAAACGGTCCATGTCGATGTCCCGGCCGGAGAGCCGCTCGACCTCGGTGAGCACCTTGTCCCGCGTCGGCGCCAGGACGCATTCGAGGCGGCGCAGCACGGTGAACGGCAAGATGACCTTGCCGTAGTCGGCCTGCTTGTAGTCGCCTCGCAGCAGATCGGCGACCGACCATGCGTGGTTCACGAGTTCGGCGACCTTGTCGTGGTTCAACGGTTTCCTTCCGAAGGCTCTGGGGGTTGGTCGCTGGGCGGTGAGCACCTGGTCTCACCCTGTCATTCTTCGGGCGGGAGCACCGCCCCGCTGGTAAGTCCCACATCGTGTTGACGGGCGGTCTCCGCGGCCAGCCGCACGGCGAGGTCGGCCGCCCGTCGCAACGCGACCATCCTGCGGAACGCCTTGCCGTACCGGCGTTGCTCGTCCAGCGGGAGGAGCGGCACCCGCAACCGCCGCGCGTCGACCCGCGTGATCGTGCTGCCGCTGGCGTTGCTGTTCAGGTTGTCCTCGGCCGACAGGAATCCCGCGAGGAACCATGGATCGAGCCGGTCCAGGTCCGGGCGGAACAGATGGAGGTGCGGGCCGAGGAGCGCGCCGGCATCGCCTTGGTCGGCCACCCGGGCCGTGCTGGGGCCGCCGTGCACCATCTCGGGGAGCAGGACGTCTCCGCGCCGGATCTCCACTACTTCGCCGAAATGACTCGCCGGAACAGTGCCGGAGGCCGCTCGACTCGCGGTCACGTCACCGGCCGTCAGAACCGGCGTGTCATCGTGCTCCGAGGACGCGCCATGCCCGGGAGGCTGCCTGTCACGTATGGACCTCGCCCGGTGCAGGTCGATCGCGCCGCCGCGCACGAGGTCGGCCACCGTCGCCGTGCGCCAGGTGGCGGGCTTGGCGCCGGCGGGCTTCCAGTCCTCTCCCTGGCTCAGCAGGGCTAGGGCGTCGATCGCGCGCCGAAGCCGCAGCCGGGTGGAGCGGGCGTTCTCGGCCTGCCAGTCCGGCTCTCCGGCGACGGGCCCGGTCCGGACGTGACGGCTCGGACTCAGGTCGACCGCTTCGTCGACCAGCTCAAGGACGGGCACGGCACGCGCCACACCAGGAGTTCCGGTGAAGCCCTCGGGCTCCTCGACGTACCCGCGCCACTGCTGGAGAACGGTGCCGAAAAGGCCGTCTTGATTCTCGCCGGACAGCTCGTCCGATGCCGTGTCGACGAACAGCACCGACGACGCCTCCCCCTTGTCCCCTGCCGGTCGCTGGAGGATCCAGAGGTGAAGCCCGACATGGAGTGGCGGCGCCGTCCCGGGCGGCAGCGAGGCGACCGCGCGCACCGCTCCCCGTCGTACGAGCTCGGCACGGATCTTCCGTCCCCCCGGCCGTTCGGCCACCGCGGGGGGCAGCAGGATGACCGCCGTCCTGCCCGGATCCAGATGGGCGAGGCAGTGCTGGACCCAGGCCAGCTCGGACTCCCCCTTCGAGGGCACGCCGTACGCCCACCGCGGGTCGTACCCCAGCGCGTCATGGCCCCACTCGCGATCGGCGTACGGCGGGTTGCACAGCACGGCGTCCACGGTCAGCCCGGGAAAGGCGTCGTCCCGCAGGCTGTCGCCCGAACGCACCTGGATCTCGGCTTCAGGGGTGAGGACGCTGAGGCGGATCGCCGCTTGATCGGCCTGCAGTGCGGCGACATCCTGCCCGAACAGGTGCGCCGCGCCGCGCCGGCTCGCGGCGGCCAGCAGTCCTCCCGTTCCGCAGGCGGGGTCGAAGACGCTCGCCGGGTACGGCCGCTCCGCGATGAGCGCCGCCATCAGGTCCGCTACCTGCTCGGGCGTGCTGTACAGGCCGCGTACGCCGGTGTCCGCCGGTTGCCACTCATGGAGCAGTTCGAGCGTTTCCACGGCACCGATCGCGCTCATCGACCGGAGGACCGCCCGTAACCCGGGCGATGTGAAAGCCGTGAACCGATCGTGCCCCGTGCCACGCCGACCGGCGGCCTGTTCTCGCACGGCCTGCCGTACTCGTCGCAGGAAATCCTCGTCGGGAAGATCGTCGAGTTCCCCACGCTCGGCGGCGTCCATCCGCAGCGCGGCACGCACTACGGCGGGGACGCCCTCTGTGACGACGTCACGGGGTAGTTTGCGCAGTTCGGCCCTCAGCTCGTCCAGCGGCGACGCCTCCGGGAGCTGGTTGCGAGCGGCCAGCCAGGACTCCACGGCCTCTCGGTCGTAGGTGGGGCTGGCCTCTGTGCCCCCGCTCGGCTGCGGGAAGTCGGGGTGGCGCCGCCGCCAGTTGCTGACCGTCGCGCGCGTCACCCCCGCCAGACGGGAGATCTCCGCGGCCGTCAGCTGTTCGGAACGGTGTTCTACCACTTCGTCCTGCCAACGCTCGGGGGGCTTGTGGGCAAGCTCCACTGTATACACACCGCCAACAGTTGCATAGTGATTGACAGTGCTTTCACTCCATGCTCTCCTAGAGATGCTTTCAGGGTCGTAACTCTAGCGACGCCTGCCGCCTCATGTGGTGAGAACCGCCCCGCCACCACAGGGCGTCCGTCAGCAGCACCGCGAGCAAGAGCACCTAGACCCTTCCCCACCGGCCGTGCCCCGAGGCACGGCCCTCTTCCCTGTGGAGCCGGCCATGGCTGAAAAGCGCGTTGTCACGCTGTACCACCTGCTCGACGTCGAGCCCACCCTCGACGGGCTGTTCGACGCACTCGACGGAAAGCTCCTCGACGAGCGCACGTTCGCCCCGCTCTTCCCCGACTTTCCCGGGGACGCGGTCGCCTACCTGGTACGCGGGCACTTCATGATCCCCAAGGTCGAATGGTCATCGGACCTGTCCCAGCTCGTCGGCGAGGACACCCCGCTCGACGCGAAGAACCCCGCCGCGCTCCTCCTCGTCGCGCTCGACGGCCAGGTCTTCGCCATCGGGTTCGGCCACGGCTTCCGCCTCGTTCCGGACGAGCTGAAGGACCCCGACTTCGGGCTGCGGTTCGCGATCCGCGCCATCGACCCCGACCGCGTACGCGACATCGTCCGCCGGTCGACGGTGCGCCAGGGCCGTCAGGACGCCACCCTCGTCCCGTCCGGCCTGCCCATCGACAGCGTCGGCGTCCGGCGGCACGCCGAGATCGTCCGCAAGCTCGGGGGAAGGCTTCACCCCGAGGTCCTCGGGCTGGAGGACGGCGACTCCATCACCGTCGATGGTTCCGCCGCCGGGCTTCGCCTGCCCATCCCGCTGGACAACGCCAAGCTCGTCGCCCTTCTGCAGCAGATCATCAAGGTGTGTGAGATGGAAGTGCACCCGAGCTTCGCCTTCATCGAGGCGATCAAGCCGGTGCGGGACGCCGCCGTCATCAGCCGCCTCGACGCCATGCTCGACGAAGGGCTGCGCGGGAAGACCGAGGTTCCCCTCGCCCTGGCCGTACCGGTCGACCTGGCCGCGAAGCTCGACGAGACCGTCTCGTACAACATCAAGATCGGTTCGGCGTGGGTCCGGGGCAGGCGGAGCCTGGAGACAGAGGACATCCTGAACCGCTGCCGCGTCCTCAACGGGACCGCCCCCACGGCGGCGCTGCGCGCGGGCCGCATCGAACTGTCCGACGGCGGCGACGGCGCCGGGACGATCGGAGGCGCCATCGCCATCCGCTGGCTGGAGGCACACATGGCCATCGATGCCCGCCAGTTCTTCCTGATCGACGGCGAATGGCATGAGAGCGGCGCCGACTACCTCAACGGCATTCGCGAACAGGTCGACCAGCTCATCACCACGGTCTCCTCGACGGTCCTGCCGCCGTGGCGGAAGGGCGAGCACGAGAAGGCCTACAACCTGCGGGTCCAGCACGAGCTGGGGCGGGCTTCGTACCTTTGCCTGGACCGCAAGGGGGTCCGGACCGCACTCCACCGCCACCAGGGCGTCGAGGTCTGCGACCTCCTCGGTCCCGAGGACGAGCTCATCTGCGTCAAGCCGGCGAGCGGCTCGGACTCCCTGAGCCATCTGTTCAACCAGGCACTCGTCGCCGTCGAGACTCTCCTCAACCAGGCCGACGCGCGGCAGCGCTTCAGCGAAGTCGTCACCGAGGCCAGCGGTGGTGGCCGGAGCGTTCCCCTGAGCTACCGGCCCAGGAAGGTGGTCTTCGCGATCCACATGAAGACGGGCCGGAAGCTCACTCCCGCGACCCTCTTCCCCTTCTCCCAGGTCGCACTCGTCCACATGGCCGCCACGCTCAAGTCGCTCTACGGGGTGGAGGTGGAGGTCATCGGCATCCCCGCGGAGTAGCGTCCTTTCGGCACACTCACCGAAGGAGACCGGCTGCCTTCGTCGCCCGAGAACGCGTCGAGCGCACGTACTATGCGGATGCGCCCGGTTGGGACCGCCGACATCCTGATCCCCCTCGACCGGCACCAGGTGGTATACGGCACCTTGATCTGAGGACAAACCCCCAATAGCTCCCATGGATCCCGCCGAGCGTCCTAAGCGAGCCGAGCAGAGAGGGACGGATGATATGGAGCTGAGTGACGAACCGAAGACCGCGGCCCGGCGCGAGGCCGCGTCGCCCGTCGCGGTGTTGCTGGTGGAGGACGACGAGGTGATCCGCAGGACGGTGGGCATGACGCTGGAGCGCTACGGGTACCGCGTCTCCACCGCCGGTGACGGCCTGAGCGGCCTGGAGTCCTTCCAGGACGGCGGGCATGATCTGCTGCTGCTGGACGTCATGCTGCCTTTCCTGGACGGGATCGGCCTGTGCCGTAAGGTCAGGGAAACCAGCATGGTGCCGATCCTGATGATGTCGGCGCGGGGCGACGCCCTGGACGTGGTGTCGGGCCTGGAGGCGGGCGCGGACGACTACGTCGTCAAGCCGGTCGACATGCCCGTGCTGGTGGCCAGGATCCGCTCCCTGCTGCGGCGGGCCACCTTCACCCCGCAACCGGAATCCACCGTCGGCGTCGAGGGCGGCGGCACGTCCACGCTCACCTTCGGGGATCTGACCATCGACAGCGGCTCCCTTGAGGTGTGGCGGGCCGGACGGCCCGTCGCGCTGGCGCCCACCGAGCTGCGGCTGCTCCTTGAGTTCACCGCCCACCCCGGGCTCGTGCTGGACCGCCGGACGCTGCTGCGCGACGTGTGGGACTACGGCTGGGACGGCGACAGCCGCGTGGTGGACCTGTGCGTGCAGCGGTTGCGGAAGAAGATCGGCGCCGAGCGCATAGAGACGGTGCGCGGCTTCGGATACAAGCTGCGACGTTCGTGAATCCGGCCTCCCTGCGGTGGAAGATCGCCGTACTGGTCGCCATGGCGTCCTGCTCGGTCGCGGCCGTGGTCGGGGTGCTGGTGCATCGGGCGACCTTCGACCGGTCGCTCCGCATCGGTGAGGACAGGGCGGTGCTGGCCGTGACGCAGGCGGCGGACGAATACCTGCGCACCGGCACGGCGACGAGCGACGCGCTGAGGGATCCGGCCGAGCTTCCTGAGGGGTTGCGGCAACGGCTCACGTCCGCCGAGACGGTCACCTGGTACAGCGAGGAACGGCCTGACCAGCCCTGGATGTGGGCAGCCAGACCGGTGGGAGACCACGTGGTCACCGCCAAGATCGACATGGGGACGGAGCTGAGGAGCCTGCGGGCCCTCGACCGGAACATGGTGAAGGCCGCGCTGGCCGCGCTCGCCGTCGTCGTGCCCGTGTCGGCGCTCGCCGCCGAGCTGCCGAACCGGCGGCTGCGCCGGGTGGCCGCCACGGCACGGCTGATCGCGGACGGGGACCTGAACGCCCGTACCGAGGCGGGCGGCAGTGACGAGATCACCGGCATCTCGGCGGCCGTCGACTCGATGGCGGCGACCTTGCAGCGGAGGCTGCTCGCCGAACAGCGTTTCACCGCCGACGTCGCCCACGATCTGCGCACCCCCCTGATGGGGCTCCTCACCGCGACCGGGCTGCTGCCCGATGGCGAGGCGACCGACCTGGTTCGCGACCGGGTCGGCGTGCTGCGGTCATTGGTCGAGGACCTGCTGGAGATCTCCCGCCTGGACGCGGGGGCCGAGCAGGCCGAGCGCTCCCCCGTGCCGCTCGGTGACCTCGTCTCCGAGTCGCTGCGCCGCCTCGATCTCACCGCCCGATTGACGGTGGAGGGCGACCCCGTGGCCGACACCGACCCTCGCCGCCTGGACCGGATCATCGCCAACCTCGTCGCCAACGCGCACCGGCATGGCCGGCCTCCGGTGGAGGTCCGCGTGAGCGGCCGTACGATCGTGATCCGCGATCACGGGCCGGGCTTTCCCGATGACCTGCTGGCCGAGGGGCCGCGACGCTTCCGCACCGGCAGAGCCGAACGCGGCCAGGGCCACGGTCTGGGCCTGGCCATCGCTCTCGGCCAGGCCCAGGTGATAGGCGCCGAGCTCGTCTTCGCCAACGCCCCGGACGGCGGCGCGATCGTCACGATCCTCCTCCCAGGCTGACATACGCGCCCGGCCTCACGGGCTGACATACGGGCCGGACCTCCCGGGCTGGCATACGCGCCCGGACATCCCTGGGCTCATCGCCCCATCACCCACTATGAGGCGGCGCTCCTTCAAGGATTCCCCGAGGACTATCTCTGGTGCGG
>NZ_JBEZFH010000081.1:0-28779 GCF_040649355.1 Sphaerisporangium sp. NPDC049002
CTCCAGCCGGTTGCGGCTGAGGTCGACCCGGGTCTCCAGCGCGGCCGTGGACATCGTGCCCTGCTCGGCCAGCGTCGCGAGGGTCGCCCGGACCACGGGCTCGGGCGGGAAGGCCAGTGAGGCGAAGTAGGCCCAGATGTCGCGGTCTTCGGGCCCGGGGAGCAGGATCACCTCGGCGCGCTCGACGCCGCGCCCCGCCCGGCCGACCTGCTGGTAATAGGCCACCGGCGACGCGGGAGCGCCGACGTGCATGACGAAGCCGAGGTCGGGCTTGTCGAAGCCCATGCCGAGGGCCGAGGTCGCGACCAGCGCCTTCAGCCGGTTGCCGAGCAGGGCCTGCTCGGCGGCGAGCCGCTCCGCGGGATCGGTCTGGCCGGAGTAGGCGGCCACCTCGTGCCCCTGGTCGCGCAGGTAGGCGGCGATCTCCTGGGTGGCGGCCACGGTGAGGGTGTAGATGATGCCGGACCCCGGCAGCTCGCGCAGCGTCTCGGCGATCCAGGCCAGCCGCTGCTCGGCGGTGGCAAGGCGCACGACGCTCAGATGCAGGCTGTCGCGCTCCAGCGGCCCCCGCAGCACCAGCGCCTCGGAAGTCGCGGGGGTGGTGAGGCCGGCGAGTTGCTCGGCGACGTCGCGGGTGACCCGGGCGTTGGCCGTGGCCGTGGTGGCGAGGACCGGAACCCCCGGAGGAAGATCGGCCAGCAGGGTGCGCAGACGGCGGTAGTCGGGACGGAAGTCGTGGCCCCAGTCGGAGATGCAGTGGGCCTCGTCGACGACGACCAGGCCGGCGCTCGCCGCCAGCTTGGGCAGGACCAGGTCGCGGAAGTCGGGGTTGTTGAGCCGCTCGGGGCTGACCAGCAGCACGTCGACCTCGCCGCGCTCGACATCGGCGTGGATGAGATCCCACTCGTCGACGTTGGCGGAGTTGATCGTGGCGGCGTGGACCCCGGCGCGGCCGGCGGCGGAGATCTGGTTGCGCATCAGGGCGAGCAGCGGCGAGACGATGACCGTGGGGCCGGCGCCCCTGGCCCGCAGGAGCGCGGTGGCGATGAAGTAGACCGCCGACTTGCCCCAGCCGGTGCGCTGCACGACCAGCGCGCGCCGCCGGTCGACGACCAGCGCCCGGATCGCGGACCACTGGTCGTCTCTGAGCCTCGCGTGCTCCCCCGCGAGCGCTCGCAGCCGCTGCTCCGCCTCGGCCCGCAGACCGCTCTCGTCAACCATGGCTCCATGGGTACCAGGTCCCGGCGACGTTTCAGGCCGTCAAGGCCCCCGCTGTGGATAACCGACGCCCGGTTCGAGATGGTTCGAGCCGTTCTCGCCCGCGACTGTCCCCAGGCGCCGGCTACCTGTGCTCGTCGAATGCGGCGATGGTGACGCGGTGCATGACACGACGCTCGGTGTAGTCGGCCACCGCGTAGTGCTGAGTGCTGCGGTTGTCCCAGAAGGCCAGCGTGCCCGGCCGCCAGTTCAGGCGCACCTGGAACTCCGGCGAGCGGATGTGGTCGACGAGGTACGGCAGGAGCGCCTCGTTCTCCCGGTCCGACAGCCCGACCAGGCGGGTGGTGGACGCGCGGTTCACGAACAGGGACTTCCTGCCGGTCTCCGGATGGACCCGCACGACCGGGCGCTCGTACGGCGGCCATTTCGCCTGCATGGCGGCGAGATCATAGTTGTGCCCCTTGGAAATGGCCTTCTTCATGGAGTTCGTGATGTCGTGGACCGCGGTCAGCTCGTCGCAGAGCCGCTGGATCGGCGGGGACAGCGTCTCGTACGCCATGTAGGCGTTGGCCCACATCGTGTCGCCGCCCACCGAGGGCAGCCGGAGGCAACGCAGCAGGGACCCCATGGGCGGCTCGGGCTCGAAGGTGTTGTCACTGTGCCACTCGTCGCCTCCCTCGCCCTTGGGGTCCACCTGGTCGAGGCGGTGGATGGGGCTGGTCTGGTCCTTGTTGAACGCCGGGATGTTGAGGGCGCCGAAGCGCAGCGCGAACCGGGCGTGCTCGTCGTCGTCGATGGGCTGGTCCCTGAAGAAGAGCACCAGGTGCTCCAGCCAGCCCTGCCTGATGGTGTGGACCTCGTCCTCCGACAGCGGCTTGCGCAGATCGACCCCGGTGACCTCGGCGCCGATGTTCCTGGTCATGGGCCTGAACTCGATCATGTCTCCTGTAGCCCTCCCTCTTCGTCACCCCACCCCAGCATGTAAGCAAGCAACCGCTTGGTCAAGATGGACTCACGGTCCCGAGAGCGGGACCGGTCGCGATGGGCGGTCACCACCGCCGGCCGTACGGACCCGGAAGCCCGTCGAGTCGCGCAGCACCTTGCACCTTCGGCACAATGTTCGATATGGCCCGACGGACTACCACACCCCCGCCAGACGAGGACTTCGAGGAGCGGATCGTCGACATCGACGTTTCGACCGAGATGCGCACCAGCTATCTGGAGTACGCGTACTCCGTGATCTACCAGCGCGCGCTCCCCGACGCCCGCGACGGACTGAAGCCGGTCCAGCGCCGCATCCTCTACTCGATGAGCGAGATGGGCCTGCGGCCCGACCGGGGGCACGTCAAGTCCTCACGGGTCGTCGGTGACGTGATGGGCAAGCTCCACCCGCACGGCGACACCGCGATCTACGACGCCCTGGTGCGCATGGCGCAGCCGTTCTCGATGCGGCTCCCGCTGGTCGACGGCCACGGCAACTTCGGCTCGCCCGACGACCAGCCCGCGGCCATGCGCTACACCGAGGCGCGCCTCGACCCGGCGTCCATGCTGATGGTGCAGTCGATCGACGAGGAGACCGTCGACTTCAAGCCCAACTACGACGGCCAGGAGACCGAGCCCACGGTCCTGCCGAGCGCCTTCCCGAATCTCCTGGTGAACGGCGCCGCGGGCATCGCGGTCGGCATGGCGACCAACATGGCGCCCCACAACCTCGTCGAGGTCATCGCCGCGGCCCGTCACCTCATCAAGAGCCCGGACGCCTCGCTCGACGAGCTCATGCGCTTCGTGCCAGGGCCCGACCTGCCGACCGGTGGATCGATCATCGGGCTGGCCGGCGTCAGGGACGCCTACGAGACCGGGCGCGGCACCTTCCGCATGCGCGCCAAGGCGACGATCGACCAGGTCACCCCGCGCCGCAAGGGCATCATCGTCACCGAGCTGCCCTTCAACGTCGGCCCCGAACGGGTCATCACCAAGATCAAGGAGCTGGTGACCTCAAAGAAGCTCTCCGGCATCTCCGATCTGAAGGATCTCACCGACCGGCACAAGGGCCTGCGCCTGGTCATCGAGATCAAGAACGGCTTCCACCCCGAGGCCGTGCTCGCCGAGCTCTACCGCATGACCCCGATGGAGGAGACCTTCGGGATCAACAACGTGGCGCTGGTCGACGGCCAGCCCCGCACCCTCGGTCTCAAGGAGCTGCTCCAGGTCTTCGTCGACCACCGCATCGAGGTCGTGCGCCGCCGCTCGGCCTACCGGCGGCGCAGGCGTGAGGAACGCCTTCACCTGGTCGACGGCCTCATCGTCGCCCTCCTCAACATCGACGAGGTCATCCAGGTCATCCGGTCGTCCGCCGACTCCGCCGAGGCGCGCACCCGGCTCATGGAGGTCTTCGACCTCTCGGAGATCCAGTCCAACTACATCCTCGACACGCCGCTGCGCCGCCTCACCAGGTACGACAAGATCGAGCTCGACCGCGAGCGGCAGGTTCTCCAGGACGAGATCGCCGAGCTGACCGCGATCCTGTCCTCGGAGGACCGGCTGCGCCGGGTCGTCTCGGCCGAGCTGGCCGAGGTCGCCAAGACGTACGGCACGCCGCGCCGCACCGTCCTGCTGGAGGCCGCGGCGGTCACGACCCCCGGCGCGATCCCGCTGGAGGTCGCCGACGACCCCTGCCTGGTGCTGCTCTCCTCGACCGGCCTTCTCGCCCGTACGGGCGACGACTCGCCGCTCGGCGCAGGGGAGGAACGCTCGGCCCACGACGTGCTGGTCTCGGTCGTACGGTCGACGGTGAGGGGCGAGGTCGGCGTGGTGACGTCGGCCGGGCGCCTGATCAGGGTCTCCGTGGTCGACCTGCCGACCCTGCCGCCTCTGGCCAGCCCGCCGTCCCTGTCGGGCGGCCACCCGGTCAGCGAGTACGTCACGCTGAACCCCGGCGAGCTGGTCGTGGGGCTCGGATCCCTCGACCCCGAGGGGCCCGGCCTCGCGCTCGGCACCGCGCAGGGCATGGTCAAGCGTGTCGTGCCCGAGTATCCCGCGAACCGCAACGACTTCGAGGTCATCGGCCTCAAGCCGGGCGACAGCGTGGTCGGGGCCGTCGAGCTGACCTCGGACGACCACGACCTGGTGTTCATCGGCTCCGACGCCCAGCTCCTGCGCTTCTCGGCCTCCTCCGTACGGCCGCAGGGGCGCCCTGCCGGCGGCATGGCCGGCATCCGCCTCGACGACGGCGCCAAGGTCATCTGGTTCGGCGTCGTCGACCCCGCCCGCGAGGCCCGCGTCGTGACCGTCGCCGGCTCCGCCACCGCGCTTCCCGGCACGGAGACCGGAGGCGGCAAGGTGTCCGACTACGCCGAGTTCCCCCCCAAGGGCAGGGCGACGGGCGGCGTGCGCGCCCAGCGCTTCCTCAAGGGTGAGGATGTGCTCATCCTCGCCTGGGCGGGCCCGGCCCCGATCAAGGCGGTGTCCTCGACAGGCAGGCCCGTCGATTTGCCGTCCGAGCTGGGCCGCCGCGACGGCTCCGGTCTCCGGATGGCCTCCGCCATCGCCGCGATCGGCGGGGCGCTCGGCAGCGGCCCCGCCGTCGGCCGCGAGGGCCGGGCGGGTGGGCGCCTGGAAGAAGACCAGGAGGGCCTGGAGGCGGCCGAGCCGGGCGAGTAGCCGTTCCTGAGCCCGGGCGCCCGGCTAACAGAGCCGGGCGCCGCTCAGCCGCCCGTGGGGCCGGTCGCGATAGCCGGCGTCGCAGAGGCAGAAGGGGTGGCCCGCGCCGCTAGTGTCCCGACGGGACGGCGTCTCCCCTGGCCACAGGTGGAATGGCCGTCAGCAGTTCCCACGGCTCGCCGTCGTGCCAGAAGTCGATCAGCTTGGCCGCCGCCTCACCCGGCTCGAAGTCGCCGAACCCGTACGGGCCGAAGCAGCCGGCCTCCTCCAGCGCGATGACCAGCGGGTCGTCCTCGGGAAGCGTCTGCGCGTAGGCGGCGGCGTCCAGCAGCGCGAGCGCGCAGCGCGCGTTCCAGCCGCCGTCCTTGCGCTGGACCCGGTCGAGTCGCCACCTGGCCCGAGCGCGTAGATATCCGGCGAGCGAATCGGTCGTCCCCACCGCGAACCCCCCCGACGATGTTGCACGTAGCGTTGAACCATCATCACCGAAAGCGACAACTGATCGTGGGATCTTTGCGAAGCCGCTTCCGGACACCCCCGGGGGTATTACCGAAAACGGCATCCGGGAATATTGGCACCATGACGGAAGCATTCGACGATCTGCTGACCGCCAATGAGGAATACGCCCAAAACTTCCAGGGCTCGAACCTTAGCGGCCGCGCGCTACGTGGCCTCGCCGTGGTGACGTGCATGGACTCGCGGATCGACCCGCTTGGCCTGCTGGGTCTCACAGCGGGGGACGCGAAGATCCTTCGGAACGCGGGAGCCCGGGTCACGCCAGACGTGCTGCGCACGCTGGTGCTCGCCGTGTACCTCCTCGGCGTCGACCGTGTCCTGGTCATGCCGCACACCGACTGCCGGATGGCCAAGTCGACCGACGAGGACGTCCACGAGCTGATCAGCCGGGAGTACGGCGTCGACACGCGGAGCCTGGAGTTCCATACGGTGCCGGACCAGGACGCGGCCCTGCGGCGCGACCTGATCCGGATCCGCACCTACCCGTACCTGCCGGACCGCCTCGCCATCGGCGGAGCGGTCTACGACGTCCACACGGGCAAGCTGATGCCCGTCACGCTGTGACCCCCGAGACGGGGCTGTGACGGGCCACAGCCTGGAGACCGCGGCCGTGTGACCCGGCGGGGGCCCAGAGGGCCCGCCGGGTCACACGAGGGCGCGGCAGCCCCGAGGCGGTGGTGCCGTAAGCGCGCGGGCGGCTCGAAGGGGCCGCCCCCTGTGAACGCGCGGCAGACTCCGAGGGGCCGGGTCGCGCCAACACGCGGCCGGCTCCGAGGGGCCGGGTCGCGTGAGCGCGGTCGCCGCCTCAGGCGTCGATGTGGTCGCGGTCGACCTCGGCGGCGCTGCCGACGATGAACTCGCGGCGGGGAGCGACGTCGCTGCCCATGAGAAGCGCGAAGATCTGCTCCGCGGCCTCGACGTCCTCGATGCGGACGCGGCGGAGCGTGCGGTGGCGCGGCTCCATGGTGGTCTCCGCGAGCTGGTCGGCGTCCATCTCGCCGAGGCCCTTGTAGCGCTGGATGGGATCCTTCCAGCGCTTGCCCCGGCGTTCGAGGTCGCGCAGCACCCTGTGCAGCTCGGCGTCGGAGTAGGTGTAGATGTACTTGTCCTTGCCCCTGCCCGGGTTGGTGACCTCGATGCGGTGCAGGGGAGGCACGGCGGCGAACACGCGCCCCGCCTCGACCATGGGCTTCATGTAGCGGTGGAAGAGCGTCAGCAGCAGGCAGCGGATGTGGGCGCCGTCGACGTCGGCGTCGGCCATCAGGATGACCTTGCCGTAGCGCGCGGCCTCGATGTCGAAGCCCCGGCCCGAGCCGGCGCCGATCACCTGGATGATCGCGGCGCACTCGGCGTTCTTGAGCATGTCTGCGACCGAGGCCTTCTGCACGTTCAGGATCTTGCCGCGGATCGGCAGCAGGGCCTGGAACTCGGAGTCGCGGGCCGCGCGGGCGGTGCCGAGGGCGGAGTCGCCCTCGACGATGAACAGCTCGCTGCGGTCGACGGCGTCGCTGCGGCAGTCGACCAGCTTGGCGGGCAGCGCGGAGTTCTCCAGGGCGCTCTTGCGGCGCTGGTTGTCGCGGTGCTCGCGGGCCGCGATGCGGGCCTTGGCCGCCGCGACGATCTTCTCCAGTACGGCGCGGAGCTGCAGCTTGTGGGCGCGCTTGGTGCTGGCGAACAGGTCCTTGAGCTCGCGCGAGACCACGTGGGACACGATGCGGCTCGCCGCCGAGGTGCCGAGGACCTCCTTGGTCTGCCCCTCGAACTGCGGCTCGGGGACCCGGACCGTGACAACGGCGGTCAGGCCCTCAAGGATGTCCTCCTTGGTGACCGGGTCGTCGCCGTTCTTGAGCAGGCGGGTCTCCCTGAGCTGCTCGTTGATCGTGCGGACCAGGGCGCGCTCGAAGCCGCTGACGTGGGTGCCGCCCTTGGGGGTGGCGATCACGTTGACGAACGAGCGCACGGTGGTCTCGTAGCCCTTGCCCCAGCGCACGGCGACGTCGACGGTGAGCTCGCGCTCGACCTCGGTGGAGGTCATGTGGCCCTGCTCGTCGAGCACGGGGACGGTCTCGTGGAAGTGCCCGACGCCCTGGAGCCGCATGACGTCGCAGACGGACTCGTCGCGGGCCAGGAACTCGGTGAACTCGGAGATGCCGCCGTCGAAGCGGAACTCCTCCTCCACGGGCTCCTCGCCGCGGCTGTCGCGCACCGAGATCGTGAGCCCGGGGACCAGGAAGGCGGTCTGCCGCGCGCGGACGTGGATCTCGTCGAGCGAGACCTCGGCCTCACGCAGGAAGATCTGGCTGTCGACCCACCAGCGCACGCGCGTGCCGGTGATCTTGCTCGCGAGGGCGCCGCCGTCACGCAGGCCCGACTTCTTCTTGAACTTGGCGGTGGGGCCGTCGCCGTCGAACACGCCGGGCACGCCGCGGCGGAAGCTGATCTCGTGGACGCGCCCGCCCCGGTCGACCTCGACGTCGAGCCGGGCGGACAGGGCGTTGACCACGGAGGCGCCGACGCCGTGCAGGCCGCCCGAGGCGCCGTAGGAGCCGCCGCCGAACTTGCCGCCGGCGTGGAGCTTGGTATAGACGAGCTCGACGCCCGCGAGGCCGCTCTTGGGCTCGACGTCGACGGGGATGCCGCGGCCGTCGTCGCGGACCTCGATGGACCCGTCGGGGAACAGCTCGACCTCGATGCGCTTGCAGAAGCCGGCGAGAGCCTCGTCGACGGCGTTGTCCACGATCTCCCAGAGGCAGTGCATGAGGCCGCGGCTGTCAGTGGACCCGATGTACATTCCGGGGCGCTTACGGACGGCCTCCAGGCCCTCCAGCACCGACAGATGACGGGCCGTGTAACCCGCCTCCGTGCTGACTGCGGTCACTCCCACTCCCACTGAGCATCGAACATGTGTGCGTAGCCTACCGTTTCTTGATGTTCCGGCGCGCCTAAGCGTGCCACCAACATGGGCTTCCGCGTCAGGCGGACCTCGATTCACGTCACTTAACGACACATTCTGCTCTCGGCGTATCCGGAAGGCGATTGGGAACGTCTGCATCGGGTTAGATGTTGAGCCAAGTGACTGACGCCAAATCCCCACGTCAGTGGGGTGACCCGAAAGGCGATACGTGACTGGAGCTCTCGCCCCCACCAAGCCGCTGACCGCCGTGGACCGGTGCGACCGGTGCGGCGCCCAGGCGTACATCCGCGCGTCCCTCCCCGTGGGCGGGGAGCTACTGTTCTGCGCTCACCACGGACGTCGGCACGTCGCGGCCCTTCGCGACAAGGGTGCCGACATCCAGGACGAGTCGGCGCGCCTGAGCGAAACCCCTACATCGAACGCCAGCGAACGGTGAGCACGCGCCCGCCGCTCTGACCCCGATAATCGAGTGACAACCACATAAGTGAACGCGGCGATCTCGGATGGCGTCCCCCCGGACGTCCCTCTCGGGGCTCGCCGCGTCGCTCTCTCCGGCCAGGTGACACCGCGGGCACGGGCGGACGAGGCCCGTCCGTGCGGAGGTCCCGGGGCGCCCCGGAGCGGTCACCGCACCCGGTAGTGGTAGCCGCCCGACGGCGTGAAACCCTCCGAGGCGTACATCGACCTGGCCGCGAGGTTGGTCGCCATGACGACGAGGTACGCCTCACCGGCGCCTCGCTTCCGGCCGTGCGCCAGCAGGGCGCGCAGCACGCTGCGGCCGAGCCCCCGGCGGCGCGCGTGCGGCAGCGTGGCCATGCAGTAGATCCCCAGCGTGCCGCCCTGGAGCACGGAACGCCCCACGGCCACCGGACCGCCGTCCCACTGGACGGCGGCGTAGCTCGCGGGCACGCCTCTCATGATCCGCTCGGCCGCGCCCAGGCCGTCGTCCCCGAACCGCCCGTCCACCGCCCACCAGGCGGCGAGCCACGCCTGCGACGGATGGTCGAGGATCTCCACCTCGTGCGCGGGGGACGCGGGCTCCACGGCCGTCGAGGCGACCATGAGGACCGTCTCGTCGACCAGGTGGTATCCCCGCCCGGCCAGCTCCTCGTCCAGACCGGGCGACGCGCGCGGGCCGATGGAGAACACGCACGGCAGCCCCCGCTCGGCGTAGAAGCTCTCGGCGGCGCCGACCGCCTTGTCCAGATCATCCGGCGTGGCCCAGGGGAGCACCGAGTTGGCGCGCTTGGTCACGCCGTCGGCGTAGCGCAGCACCCAGCCGTCCAGCGCTTCCTGGCAGGGCGCCGGCCAGGCCCGGTGCACGAGGTCGTCGAAGTCAAGGCTCTCCCCGCTCATCGGCGCAGATTAGCCGATGCTCCCCCTTAGCCGATGCTCCCCGGCCGGGTACGCCGGGGCCGTGGAGACCCCTTGACCTGCGGGAGGCTAGGATCGGGCCCCGTGCTGATCCTGCTGCCGCCGTCCGAGGGCAAGGCCACCCGCGGTAGGGGGGCCGCCCTGGATCTCGGCTCACTGAGCTTCCCCGCCCTGACCTCCGCGCGCGAGAAGGCCCTCGACGCTCTCACCGCCCTGGTCCAGGGCCCCGAGGACGAGGCCGTCGCGGTTCTGGGCCTGTCCCCCGGCCAGGCGGGTGAGCTCGACAGGAACCGGCGGCTGCGCACCGCCCCCACCCTGCCCGTGTCGCGGCTCTACACCGGCGTGCTCTACGACAACCTCGGGCTCGGCTCCCTCGACGCGAGGGCGCGCCGCCGCGCCCAGCGTTCGGTGATCGTGTTCTCGGGGCTGTGGGGCGCGCTGCGGCTCTCCGACCGCGTCCCGCCCTATCGCCTGTCCATGGGCGTACGGCTGCCGCCCCTGGGCGGCCTCGCGGCCCACTGGCGCTCCCCCCTGGCGGAGGTCCTCGACGCCGAGTCGGGGATGGTCGTCGACCTGAGGTCGTCGACGTACGCCCAGGCCTGGCAGCCCGGCTCGCGTGCCACGACGGTGCGCGTGCTGAGAGAGACCGACGGCACCCGCTCGGTGGTGAGCCACATGGCCAAGGCCACGCGCGGCGCCGTCGCGCGCTCCCTGGTCGAGAGCGGCGCCGATCCTCGGAGCCCCCAGGAGCTGGCCGAGCTCCTGGCGGGGCTCGGCCACGAGACCGAGCTCGGCGACCCGCCCAGGAAGGGCAGGCCCTGGACCCTGGACGTCGTTATCCGTTCGTGATCACATTCAGCCGTGAACACGCCTTGAGGAACTCCTTCTCGGGGTCACCCATGTGCGACCAGGGCAGGACGCTGAACCTGCCGCCCGTGCGCGAGAGGTGCCCTCGGGCCGGCCGCCGCATGTCGGCCAGGTAGAACGCCGCGCCGAAGGCGTTGTGCGCCTCCACGGCCCTTGGATGCGCCCTGCCGCCCCTGGGCTCGTGCCAGCGGCCCGCCGCCGAGGTGATCTCGCGCTGCACCTCGTACGAGACCCAGGCGCGCGACCGCCCCGATCGCTCGCCCGCGACGTGCTCGAAGTAGGCCAGGGGCAGCAACGCCGCCAGCGGATCGCCGTCGGGGGCCTGCCGGCCCGCGGCCCGGGCGAAGTCGAACATCTCCTGGCTCGTGCCGCCCCAGCCGGGGGACAGCGTGACCAGCCGGGCGAGACCGGCGGCGAACAGTGTGCGGTGACGGCGTGACGCCTCCGACCAGATGGAGTCCTTCTCCTCCTTCGGCCGCTCCAGGCCGAGGGACAGCCACAGAAGGGAGACCCAGGGCGCCGGATCGGCCGGCATCAGCTGGGCGGCCGCCAGCAGCGGGGCCCGCGCCGCCTCCATCGCCTGATGGAAGACGCGCACCCGGTCGGCCTGCACGGCCCGCGCCCGGACATCGGGCTTGATCTCCCAGGCCTCCTCGACGCGGGTGCGGCCGAGCCACAGCCACAGATCGGGGTTGACCCGGTCGCGCGAGAGCAGGGCCTCGATGCCTCCCGCGAGGCCCACGGCGGCCTTGGCCAGCGCCTCGACCCGCAACGCGCGGACCTCGGGGTCACCCCGGGTCGCGACGAGCGCGGGAATGGCGGGTTCGAGATATCCGCGTCCGAGGGCGTTCACCGCGTCGTCGAGAACGGCGTCGGCCCAGGGACGGCTTGCGATCGGTCGTGGCCCCCGAGCACGCGCCCGATCCACTTCGATCACACCCATGGGCGGTGAGCCTAGAAGCCGTCAAGACTCGCGCCGCTACCGCCACGTTACGGCTGCGTAAACGGCGCTGTCCAAGGAAGGCCCTTTCGCACCATGGGGCCGATGACGAACGGCTCCCGCCCTGTCTGGGCGGGAGCCGTGCCGTCATCAGTCGAGGTAGTCGCGCAGGACCTGCGAGCGCGACGGGTGGCGGAGCTTCGACATGGTCTTGGACTCGATCTGCCGGATGCGCTCGCGCGTCACCCCGTAGACCTTGCCGATCTCGTCGAGCGTCTTCGGCTGGCCGTCGGTGAGGCCGAACCGCATGGAGACCACGCCCGCCTCGCGCTCCGACAACGTGTCGAGCACGGAGTGGAGCTGCTCCTGGAGCAGGGTGAAGCTGACCGCGTCGGCCGGGACGATGGCCTCGGAGTCCTCGATCAGGTCGCCGAACTCGCTGTCACCCTCCTCGCCGAGGGGGGTGTGCAGGGAGATCGGCTCGCGGCCGTACTTCTGGACCTCGACGACCTTCTCAGGGGTCATGTCGAGCTCGCGCGCCAGCTCCTCGGGAGTCGGCTCGCGACCGAGATCCTGCAGCATCTGCCGCTGGACCCGGGCCAGTTTGTTGATCACTTCGACCATGTGGACGGGGATGCGGATGGTCCGCGCCTGGTCCGCCATGGCACGGGTGATCGCCTGGCGGATCCACCACGTGGCGTAGGTGGAGAACTTGTAACCCTTGGTGTAGTCGAACTTCTCGACCGCGCGGATCAGACCCAGGTTGCCCTCCTGGATCAGGTCGAGGAAGAGCATGCCGCGGCCGGTGTAACGCTTGGCCAGCGAGACCACCAGGCGGAGGTTGGCCTCCAGCAGGTGGTTCTTGGCGCGGCGGCCGTCCTCGGCGATCCACTCAAGCTCGGCGCGGACGTCGACGGGAAGCCTCTCGCCGTCGTTCGCGAGCTGCTCCTCGGCGAAGAGACCGGCCTCGATGCGCTTGGCCAGCTCGACCTCCTGCTCGGCGTTGAGCAGCGGGACCTTGCCGATCTGCTTGAGGTAGTCCTTCACCGGGTCGGCGGTGGCTCCGGCGGCGGCGACCTGCGCCACGGGCGCGTCGTCGTCGTCATCGGAGAGGATCAGGACCTCGTCGTCGCTCTGGACCTCGGCTCCGGGCTTGGCCTCGGCTTCCGCCTCGACCTCCACTTCGGCCTCTACCTCGGTCTCTGTGTCGGTTTCGGCCACGGCCTCCACCTCGACGTCGATGTCGAAGTCCTCGAGCTCGAGGTCGCCCTCGATGTCGAGGTCCTCGTCATCCTCGGAGGAGACCTTGGGCTTGGTTTCGATCTTGGGCGATGGCGACGCGGGCACGGCGACCTCCGGCTTGGCCTTCTTGGCGAGGGCGGCAGGGGTTGTGACCTTGGCGGGAGCGTCAGGGGCTGATGCGGCCTTCTTCGCCGGCGCGGCCTTCTTGGCCACGGGCTTCTTGGCGACCGGCTTCTCAGCCGGCGCCGCGGCCTCGCCCCCGGCACCACTCACCACGGCCGTGACGGTATCGGGCTGCTCCTTGGCCGCCGCGGTGGCGGTCTTGGTCTTCTTCACGGGGGCGGCGGTGCGACGCTTGGCCGGGCCACGAGATTTCTTGGGCGCCGCCGAGTCCGCGGCGGTCACCACGACGGTCACACCCTCCTTGCTGAGGTTCCGAAGGAACCCAGCGGCGTGCGACATCGGGATGTCCGCCTCCTCGAAGGCCTTGCGGACATCCTCAGACTCGAGGAAACCCTGCGAGCGCCCACGCTCGATGAGCCGCTGAATGACGGGCTCGTTCAGCTCAGATGGCTTCGAGCGAGTCGAACTTGCAGGCGACACGAACACCTCTCGAACGAACGCATGGTGAGAATGGACCCAGGTGCCCGCTAGGGGCGCTTGCTTCTTTTCGGTGGTGGGCCGTGCGAACCGCGACGTACCTGCCCAGCATTCTGGCATGACCCCGCCGTCCTTACGGCCGCCTCACAGCGGTTGCCCTCCACCCTAGGCCGACCGGAACAGTAGTGCGTACGGAAGCGGGTCACCGATACCCGAAAGCAACCCTTATGACTGTTTCATTCAGTCACTCTTTGTGGCGGCTGGCACATGAACGGCGAGCACCGTGACGTCATCGTCCTGCTCATACCCCGCCAGCATCCGATCCACCAGGAAGTCAAGCAACATATGTGGATTTCCTAGGACTTCCGGGGGCGCTTCGCCGACGACAGAACAAAGTTCTGCGAGCCCGGCGTCGAGCCCGCGCTTGCGGTTCTCCACCAGACCGTCCGAGTAGAGCACCGCGGTGTGACCCGGCGGGACGCAGAACCGGAACTGCTTGCGGATGGTCGGCCAGCCGAGCGGCGTGCCGGGCTCCCCTTCGGACAGCACGGCCGTGCCCTGAGGCGACACCAGCAGGGGCGGCGGGTGACCAGCCAGCGCGAGGGTGCCCTCGCCGGTTCCGGGCTCGACGACCATGTACGCCAGGGTCGTGACCTGCTCTTCTTCCTCGGTGGCGTCGAAGACCCTGTCGAGGCCGGTGAGCACCGCGGCGGGCGGAGGGTTGGTGAGGGCCAGGGCGCGCATCGCGTTGCGGATGCGGCCCATGCCCGCGGCGGCCTTGACGCCCTTGCCCATGACGTCGCCCACGACGGCCGCCACCCGGGCGTCCTGCAGGACGAACGCGTCGTACCAGTCGCCGCCGACCTGGACGTGCCTGCTGCCCGAGCGGAAGCGCTGGGCCAGCACCAGGCCCGGGATGACCGGGAGGCGGTCGGGCAGGAGGCTGCGCTGGAGCGTCTCGGCGGTGCGGTGCTCACGCTCGAACAGCGTGGCCCGCTCCACGGCGAGCGCGCACTGCCCGGCCAGGGCCTCCAGGAAGACGCCGTCCTCTTGGGAGATCTTCTGCGGCCGGGTGAAGGCGAACCTGAGCGCGCCGAGCGCCCGCCCCGCGGCCAGCAGCGGGAGGCCCACCCACGCCCGCTCGTCGCTGTGGGCCAGGAAGGCCTCGACCACCGCCTCGTCGCCGCCCGCCTCCACGAGCTGGGCTCGGAGGCTCTCGGGAGACTCGGCGAACACGGGCCTGCGGCTGTTGACCGCCATGGTCATCACGCTGGACTGCGAGAGCGGGATCTCCTCGCCGGCGGCCCCGGGGACCTCGGGAAGGCCGCCGCTGTTGGTCAGCTTCAGCGCCGCCCGATCGGTGTCGAGGAGGGCGACGGCCGACCTGTCGGCGGCCAGGGCGGTGCGGCCGACGTCGATGATGACCTGCACGACCTGCTCGACCGTGAGCGCCTCGGCGAGCATCGCCGTGGCGCCCTGGAGGCGTGCCGTGCGCAGGGCGGCGGCGCCGAGCTGGTCGGTCAGGCGGCCGCGCATCTCCTCGGCCTCGCGCTGCGGCGTGACGTCGCTGTTGGCGCCGACCCACTCGATGACCCGGCCGTGCCGGATGATCGGTACGGCCCGCACCTCGAAATGGCGGTAACCGCTTGCCCGGGTGCGGACGCGGTAGCTCCACTCGAACAGGGTGCGCCCGCGCAGGGCCTCGCGCCAGGCCTCGTCTGCGGCCGGGCGGTCGTCGGGGTGCACGGCCTCCAGCCAGCCGTAGGCGAGGTATTCTTCGAGGCTCTGGCCGGTGATGGCCCGCCACTGCGGGGCGTCCTCGAACACGGCGCCCGTGGGCGAGGTGATCCACACCAGCTGCTGCTGCGACTCGACCAGCGAGCGGTAACGCTCCTCGCTGCGGCGCAGCTCCTCCTCGGTGAGCTGGCGCTCGGTGACGTCGACGCCGAACATGGCGACCCCGGCCAGCGCGCCCTTGTCGCCGTGGATCGGATAGAACGACAAGGTCCAGTGCCGCAGCTCACCGCTGCCGGACATGGTGCGGTAGCGCTGGTCGCCGTTGGCGACCGCGCGGTGCTCCTCGACGACCCTGCGCAGCGCCGCGTCGATCAGGGCCGAGAGGTCGGCGGCGAGGATCTCCGACGCCGCGTGGCCGACATGATCGTCGGCGGTCACGCCGCTGACGTCGGCGAAGCTCTGGTTGACCCGCTGGAACCTGCCGGCCGTGTCGAAGAACGCGAAGGCGAACGGCGCCTCGGCGAGCAGGCCCTGGAATTAGGGCGGGGTCTGAGATGTCCACACCCGACTCCCGGGGACGGGGCACGGAGGTTTCGGCGCTCATGGTCGGCACCTCCGTCGCGTGCCAGGGTCTCCCACGAGGCACATCTCCATAACTGTGATTGGTAGCGCGGAACTGCACTACATCATCGGCGATGGGCACGCACGGACGGAAGCCCCGGCCGCGATGCGGTCAACGCATCCTGTCAAAAACGCGCCGCGGTGTGCAGCAAGATCGGCCGACTTTCTCGGCACTCGCCCCTTGGTCTGCCCGGTCTCCGCCACCTCGGCCAAGCCTTCAGCCCTCCGCCACCTCGGACCCGCACGGTAACGCCTCGTGCCGTAGGGCACGGCGTGTCCGGCAACCGGACGCGCTGGGGAACAGCTTCCCACAGGAGAGGGCGTGTGGTGCCGGATGTGCCCCTAACCCTTAGGGGTTGACACCTCCGCGATACAAGATGAAATGGGAAACGCACGCCCCCTCAGCGCACTGGTCCGGGGGACAGATCTCCCCCGGCTCACCGGGAGGATGCGAAACCGCCCATGCCTGCTCTAGCAACGCGTTTCACCTGGGGAACCGCCGAACCGCGAGTATCCGAACCACGCGAAGCCCAATCGCGAGCAGCCGGGCCGCGTGATCTCGTCACCGCGCGCCTCTCCGACGAGTTCCTCATCGTGCCCATCGAGATCGTGGAGCGATGTGTGGACGACGTGTGGGCGTGCGCCGCCCACCTCGGGGTCGACATCACCGCGCCCGTCGTAGAGCGCATCGCCCGCGAGCACCTGCTCGCTCTCTCCAGCTCCGCGCTCCTCGTCGCCCCTCCCGGCTGACCGGGTTCCGGCACGGGTAACACACATGGCCCCTGGCGGTGACACTCGCAGGCCCATGTGGGTAACAGTCGGGCCTTCCGGGTAACAGCGGGGTCACCAGGCGGCGTTCCGTGCACCGTTTGGGCCTGGAATGCGAGAAGGTAAGGGGCGTGAGCCGCCGACGACGACGAGACCCCCGGGGCACCCAGCCGCCGGACGACGTGTTCGCGGAGATGCTTCTGGCGGCCCGCGAGCTGCTCGCCGTCCGCACCCCGCTCGACGCCGAGCTGATGGTCTCCGACATGCTCGGCGCGTGGTGGGGCCGCCGCCTGCGCCGGGGCGACGTGGAGGAGTTCCTCGGCGAGGGCCTGGTCGACTACGCCGCCAAGGCGGGCACGCCCGCAGCGCTGACCCTGCTGATCGCCGTGGCCTACCTCGGCACCGCCCGGCAGGCCGCGAAGGCCGAGGGCGCCGCGCTGGCCCTGATGGAGTCCGATGTGGCGCGGCCGCGCTGGGCCGAGCGTGTTGGAGCGGTCAAACCCCGGGGCTGCTACGTCTCAAGGGACGCCTACGGCGACCAGGACACCGTGGTGTGCACCTTCGCCTACCGGGGCTTTCCCGACCAGTCCGCGCAGGGTCGCGTCGGCTTGGGCCAGGCGGCGTCTTCGGGCAGGGCCGGGGCGGCGGGTCACGGCCACCGTTCCGGTGCGATCGGGCGCGATCGCGACTCCGAGGCCCCGGCCGGCGACGGCGCCGGCCTGGTCTCGGCGCGGGAGGCGCCGGGGTGCGGCACCGCCGAGGGCACCGTGGCGGGGCGGGCTCCCGAGGCCCACAGCGAGGACTCCCACGCCCTGGTGGTGATCGTCGACTACAACATGCGGGGCATGGCCCGTGACGCGTGGGTCTCCTCCCAGGTCGACAGCCTGCTGGAGAAGGCCGGCATGGAGGCCGCCGGCAATCCCATGCTGCGCTTCGAGGAGATCGAGCCGCAGCAGGCAAGGGCGCTGCTGGAGTTCGCCATGAAGGCCACGACCGAGTCGCTGGGCCGCAAGTCGCCCAAGCTCGTCAGCGACAGCTACAGCGCTTACCACGCCTTCGCCAGGGCCCGGATCAAGGCGTTGCCGCCGGGCCGCAAGCGCCCCGCCCCGCTCTTCAGCGAGGCGCCCTACAGCCGCGACCGCCGCGCGATGCTCGCGGCGGAGTTCCTGGCCTCCGACGCGGCCGAGCACCTCTCGGACCCCTCGGCGGCGTCCCGGTGCGCCGACCACATCATCGACTACGGATGCGACCAGGACTTCAACCGCCCGCTGCGGGTGAGCCCCACCAAGTGCGAGACGTTCCTCCTCGACTGGCTGCCGCGCAAGGTCCTGCTCGATCCCGCCGAGCAGGAGGCCATGCCCCACGTGCTGCTGTCATGGGTACGGTTCGCCGCCCCGAGGACCGGGCTGCCCGAGGAGGGCGTCCGGGCGACGCTGGACGCCGTCTGGGAGGCGACGGGCCGCTTCACCGAGGCATACCGCGACCCGACGACCTTCGGTCTGGACCGATCCCTCGTCGAGCGCCTGCTGCCCGACGGCGACCTGTCGGCCCTCGCGCGGCGGGCGTTCGCGTTCCCGTTCCTGGAGGGCACGCACGGCGACATCGACCTGTCGGCCCTCCACCCGGCCGAGGACGCCGACCGCCGCATCCTGGTGGAGATCGACCACGCGGACGAGCGCGGCCGTCCCGACTACGCCGAGCACCTGGCCTGGCACGAGGAGATCGCCAAGCGGCTGTGGGACGGCGACCCCGAGCAGTTGTGGGAGGCGGCCCAGCGCCTGCTCGACCTCGGGCACGACCGCCACGACGTGCTGCACGTGCTCATGGAGATCGCGGAGCGGATCGGCGACCACCCCGACGAGCTGGCCGCCGCCCTGGACGACATCGCCGACATCCCCGACGAACCCCCCGCCTAGGCGCCGGGCGCTAGCCGGTGAAGCCGATGTCGGCGTACTTGAGGGTGTAGAACCCGGGGGCCCCGATGTTGGCGAGGGTGGACTTCACCCCCCAGTTCTGCGGCCGCTGGTAGAGCGGGAGGACGTTGACCTTCTGCCAGATCAGCTTGTCGGCCTCGTTGGCGTCGCTCCTCGCCTGCTCGGCGTTGAGGTCGGACGAGGCCTTCTTCATCGCCGTGTCGATCTCGGGGCTGCCCGACCTGCCGAAGTTGGCGTTCCACTGGATCTTGCCGTCCGACGATTTGACCCCGTTCGCGTACGTGCCGTAGCTGCTGGAGACCGGGAACGGCGTGCCGATGTAGGAGAACGGCGCGATGTCGAAGTTGCCGGGGATGACGTACTTGGAGAAGAAGTCGTCGTTCGGCACCGACTGGATGGTGACCTTGACGCCGATGCGCTCCAGCATGGCCTGGGTCAGCTCACCTTCGGACTTGCTGAGCTGCAGCCCGGCCGGGATCACGAAGCGGACGGTGAGCACCTTGCCGGCCTTCTGGCGGGTGGGGCTCGCCCGGCGCCAGCCCGCCGCGTCGAGCAGCTTCTCGGCCTTGGCGGGGTCGTACTTCCCGAGCGCGCCGGCGTTGTCCTGGTAGCCGGCCTGGGTGTTCATGAAGAAGTGGTTGTTGAGGAGCGCGCTGTTCCAGCCGAGCCCCTGCAGGTCCGACCGCGTGATCGCGTCGCGGTTCAGGCCGAGGACGATCGCCTGGCGGACCTTGACGTCGGAGAGCGCGGGACTGTCGCCGTTGAAGGTGAAGTGCCGGAAGTCCGGACCCGCGGCCTGCCGGATGACCGCGCCCTTGGCGCTCTTGGCCCTGGCGTAGTCGGGCGCGGAGGGTCCGACGTCGAAGACGTCCAGCTCGCCGTTGGTGAACGCACCGACCAGCGCGTCGGTGCCCAGCGAACGATAGATGATCTTGTCGAGCTTGGCCCTGTCGCCCCACCAGGCGTCGTCGCGGACGATCGTCGTCGTCTTGGCCGTCTGGTCGAAGGAGGCGAACTTGAACGGGCCTGCGGTCACGGGGATCCGGTTCAGCCAGCTGGTGTTGAAGGCGTCCGGCGTCGCGTTCGTCGACTTCGGGTAGAGCGGCCAGAACAGCGACTGCCACTCGGAGAACGGGCTCTCGAAGGTCACCAGCACCTCGTAGTCGTCCTTGCCCCGGGCGACGCTCGCGATGTCCTGGTAGCCGGTCGTCGCGGCGACGTGGAAGTCGGGGTTCGCGCCGTTCAGGGCCTTCCACTGGGCTTCGTAGTCCTGCCAGGTGATCGGCCTGCCGTCGGACCACCGGGCCCTGCGGTTCAGCGTGTAGGTCACCACCTGACGCGGGCTGGTCGCCGTCACCCGGGCATCGGTGACGTAGTTGGTGTTCGGGACCGGGGTGGCCTTCTCGTCGGAGCGGAACGCGGCGGGCATCAGGGCGTCGATGACCTTCTTGACCTCCGCGAGGTTGCCGTCGACGTGGTTCAGGTTCCATTGCGTGGGGAACTCGGTGAGCCCCCAGTGCAGGACGCCGCCCTGCCTCACCCGGTCGCGGGGCATCTGGTTGATGTCGAAGGCCTTGATCGCCGGCGGGACCTTCCCCGTGGACGTGCCCCCCGCGCCGCCCCGGCCGCTCCCGCAGGCCGTCAGCGCGAGCGACAGGGACAGGGACAGGGTGATGACAAGGGCGACGGCCGCCAGCGGGCCCCGGCGACCGCGCGCGAGCGCGCCGATCGGCGAGGGCGCGCCGGCCCTTCCCCGCGCGGCCCCCGCGCCCGGCCGTCCCCTCCGGACTACAGTCACGTTTCCTCCCTATATATAGGTCTATGTCCGGCATTGCCCGCTAAACGACGTCGAGCTTCTCCGCGTAGTGGCAGGAGGCTCCGTGGTCGTCCCCTAACGGGCGGACCTCGGGCTCCTCCTCGACGCAGCGCACCCGGCGCACATCAGTGAGGGCCTTGAACTTGGGGCACCGGGTGCGGAACCGGCAGCCCGAAGGGGGGTTCGCGGGGCTGGGGAGGTCCCCGTCGAGCAGGATGCGGCGGCGCTCCCGCTCCTTGTCGGGGTCGGGGATCGGCACGGCGGACAGGAGCGCCTGGGTGTACGGATGCATCGGCGAGCCGTACACCTCGCCCACCCGGCCGATCTCGGCGATCCTGCCGAGGTACATCACGGCCACGCGGTCGGCGATGTGCCGCACCACCGACAGGTCGTGGGCCACGAAGAGATAGGACAGGCCGAGACGGCGCCCGAGGTCTTCGAGAAGGTTGATCACCCCGGCCTGGATGGACACGTCGAGCGCGGAGACCGGCTCGTCGAGCACGATCAGCCGGGGTCGCAGGGCCAGTGCCCGGGCGACGGCGATGCGCTGGCGCTGGCCGCCGGAGAAGTCCTGGGGGTGGCGGGAGGCGTCCGCCGGGTCCATGCCGACGAGCCTGAGCAGCCGACGCACCCGGGGACCGATGTCCTTGCACCCGTGGGCCGCCAGGGGCTCTCCCACGATGTCGTGGACGGTCATGCGGGGGTCCAGGGAGGCGAGGGGATCCTGGAAGACGACCTGCATGCGCCGCCGGACGGCCATGCGGTCGCGCGGGGTCAGCCCGGCGGTGTCATGCCCGAACACGACGACGCGGCCCCGCTCGGGCCTGGACAGCTCAAGGATCTCCATGAGCGCCGTCGTCTTGCCGCACCCGGACTCCCCCACCAGGCCGAGCGTCTCCCCCTCGCGGATGTCGAAGCCGATGCCGTCGACGGCGCGGACCGTGCCGACCCGGCGCCTGAAGACCGCGCCCTTCATCACGGGGTGGTATTTCACCAGGTCGTCGACCTGGAGCACCACGGCGCGCCGCTCACGTGGCGGCCGTACGGGCGACGACGGGACGGCGGAGGGGACGGCAGGGGGCGGCGCGGCGAGGGCCGGGACGGCGTGGGGGGCGCCGGTCTCAGCGACGACGCCGGGCGGGACGGCGTGGGGCGGAGCGGTGTCCGGAGGGGGGGCCGAGCCGATCTCGTGCGCGCGAACGCACGCGGCCCGGTGACCGGGAGCCACCTCCGCCAGCGGCGGCTCGGCGGCCACGCACTCGGGGACGGCCATCGGGCATCGAGGCTCGAACGGGCAGCCGGGCGGCAGTTCGGCCAGAGAGGGAGGATTGCCCTCGATCGGCACGAGCGGCGTCTCCTTGCCCGCGTCCACGCGGGGCACCGAGGCCAGCAGGCCGATGGTGTACGGCATGCGCGAGCGGTAGTACACGTCGCGCACGGTGCCGACCTCCACCTCGCGCCCCGCGTACATGACGAGCACGCGGTCGGCGAAGCCCGCCACCACCCCGAGGTCGTGGGTGATCAGCACGATCGCCGCGCCGGTCTCGCGCTGGGCCGTCTTCAGCACCTCAAGGACCTGGGCCTGGATGGTGACGTCAAGCGCGGTGGTGGGCTCGTCGCAGATGATGACGTCGGGGTCGTTGGCGATCGCCATGGCGATCATGGCGCGCTGCCGCATGCCCCCGGAGAACTCGTGCGGGAAGGCCCTGGCCCGCTGCCCGGGGTTGGGGATGCCCACCAGGTCGAGCAGTTCCACGGCCCGCTCGGCCGCGCGCCGGCGGCCCACCCTCTGGTGGACGCGCACGGCCTCGGCGATCTGGTCTCCCACGCGGTAGACCGGGGTCATCGCCGAGAGCGGGTCCTGGAAGACCATCGACATGGTCCTGCCGCGGAAGGCGGCGAGATCCTTCTCGGAGGCGCCCAGCAGCTCCTCGCCGTGCAGGAGCACCGAGCCGGTCACCTTGGCGTGCCGGGGCAGCAGGCCCATCACCGCCAGTGAGGTGACCGACTTGCCCGCGCCCGACTCGCCCACGACGCCGAGCACCTCGCCCCCCTCGACCGAGTAGCTGACCTCGCGTACGGCCCGGACGTCGCCGAAGCTCACCTCCAGGTCGCGCACCTCCAGCACCGGCCGGCCGCTCACCTGGGCCTCCGGGCGCCGGGATCGAAGGCGTCGCGCAGGGAGTCGCCGATCAGGTTGACCGCGAGGATCATGACGACCAGGCCGCCCGCGGCGAACCAGAACGACCACGGGGCGTACAGCGCGGTCCTTCCGCCGTCGGCGATCAGGCTGCCGAGCGAGACGTCGGGCGGCTGGATGCCGAACCCGAAGTACGACAGGCTCGTCTCGGTGAGGATGGCGGCGCTGACGTTCAGCGTCGCGTCCACGATCAGCAGAGACGCCAGGTTCGGGATGACGTGCCTGAAGATGATGATCGAGGGCGGCACCCCCATGAACCGCGCCGCCATGATGTACTCTCGCTCCTTGATCGCCTTGGTCATCCCCCGCACGATCTTGGAGGTGACCATCCACAGGAACAGCGCCAGCATGATCACGAACAGCAGCCAGCGCCCCCCGGTGAACAGCGGGGACATGATGGCGAGGATCAGGAACGCCGGCAGGACGAGGAGCAGGTCGGCCACCCACATCAGCGTGCGGTCGGTCCAGCCGAGGAAGTAGCCGGCGAACGAGCCGACCGTCGCCGCGACCCCGGTCGACAGCACCGCGACGAGCAGGCCGACGATCAGCGACTTCTGCGCCCCGCGCAGCGTCAGGGCGAACACGTCGGACCCGGTCTGGAGCGTCCCGAACCAGTGGCCGGGTGAGGGCGGCTGCATGAACGCCGTGAAGTCCATGTCGGTGTAGGACCAGCGGTAGAACAGCGGGCCGAGGAAGGCCAGCAGGAACATGCACGTCAGCAGGCCGAAGCCCAGCCGCCCCTGCCTGGTGCGGAAGAAGCGCGCGGCCACCACCCGGGCCCTGGATGGGATGCGGACGCGCTCGGCCTCCGCCTCGACCTCGGCGAACTCCTCCTCGGGCAGCGTCATCATCTAGCCCACCCGCACCCGGGGGTCGAGGAAGGCGTGCAGCACGTCGGAGGCCAGCGAGGCGAGCAGCACGGCCAGCGCGGCGAAGCAGCTGATCGCCGCGACCATGTTGACGTCGTTGGTGCGGATGGAGGCCACGAGCTCCTCCCCCATGCCGTGCCAGCCGAAGACCGACTCGGTGATCGTCGCGCCGACCAGCAGCGAGCCGAAGGTGAACGCGAAGTAGGTGACCGCAGGGATCAGCGCGGTCCTCAGTGCGTGCTTGACCAGTGCCGTGCGCCGGCGGAGCCCCTTGGCCATGGCCGTGCGGACGAAGTCGGCGTCTAGCACGTCGAGCATCATGTTGCGCTGGTAGCGGCTGTAGACGGCGACCTGCCCGACGGCGAGCGAGAGCGTCGGCAGGGCGAGGTGCTTGACGCGGTCGAGCAGCGCCGCCCCCGCGCCGCCGCCGAGGCCCGGGGTGGCCTCGCCGCTGACCAGGAAGAGCTGGGTGCCGAGATGGTCGTTCAGCCAGACCGCGCCGATGATCAGCATGTTCGCCAGCACGACGGTCGGGATCGCGAGCACGAGGAAGGCGGCCACGGTGGACAGCCGGTCGAACCAGCCGTACTGTCTCACCGCCGCGCAGGCCCCGATGAGCACCCCGGCCACGCTGCCGAGCACCACCCCTAGCAGGATCAGCCGCAGCGTGACGCCGAGCCGGCGCCGGAGCTCGGCGTCGACCCTGTCGCCGTTCCACGTCCTGCCGAAGTCGCCGTGCGCCACTCCCCCCGCCCATCTGAGGTAGCGCTCGAACAGCGGGGTGTGGTCGTTCAGGTTGTACTGCGTGAGCTGGGCGTCGACCACCGAGGCGGGCGGCCGGGGAGTGCGCCCCTCGTAGTTGGACCGCGGGTTGAGCGCGGTGGCGGCCAGCATGTACGCCAGGCTCGTGGCGACGGCGATCAACACCGCGTAGTTGACCAACCGGCGGAGCAGGAACCCTGCCATCGCCCCCCTTCCCCCGATTGCCACGTCATGCCGGATGACCCGCGCGAGGGGCGGACCGCGACCCTCCGTGCCCATCCTGCTACACGACGTAACCATCTGGTGACAAGAAAGTGGCCAATCGGGCAAGGTGTCGGCTCCGAGGGCTCCAGGTACCCGGCCCCGGCCGCTCGCGATCGCCACCGGCGATCGCCGGTGGCGAGCCCTGTCAGGCGACGGGCGGGCCCGGTCTAGCGGTCGGCGAGCTCGTCCACCGCCGTACGCACGTCGTCGCTGGTGATCGTAGTGAGGTCCTCGGCGCTCGCGGTGCCGCCGCGCCCGGCGAGCCGTACGTCGCGCCCCAGCGCGGCCCGCTCGAACAACGAGCGGGCGAAGCGGCCGTTGCCCAGCTCGTCGATCAGGCCCTCGGCGCAGACCCAGGAGAACACATCGGCGAGGTCGCGCTTGGCCGACTCGTCGAAGCGGTCGCCCGAGTGCTCCGCCAGCAGCCCCGCGATCTCGGTGAGCTCTGCCGGGCTGTACGACGGGAACGCCACGCGCTGGTTGAACCTGCTGGACAGGCCGGGGTTGGTGGCAAGGAGGCGCTCCATCTCGGAGGCGTACCCGGCGAGGATGATGACGAGGCGGTCGCGGTCGTCCTCGGCGCGCTTGAGCAGGGTCTGCACGGCCTCGGCGCCGAAGGCGTCTCCCCCCTGGTAGCCGCTGTTGACCAGGCTGTACGCCTCGTCGACGAACAGCACCCCGCCGAGCGCGCGGTCGACCAGCTCGTTGGTCTTGATCGCCGTGGCGCCGAGGTGCTGGCCGACGAGGTCGGCGCGGGAGGCCTCCACCACGTCGGGACGCGACAGCAGCCCGAGCGCGGCGAAGATGCGGCCGAGCACGCGGGCCACGGTGGTCTTGCCGGTGCCGGGCGGCCCGACGAAGACGAAGTGCCGCATCTGCGGCGGGGCCGGCAGCCCCTGCTCCTGGCGCATCCGCGCGACCCGCAGCTGCGCCGCGATGGCCCGGACCTGCCGTTTGACCGGTTCGAGGCCGGCCATGCGGTCGAGATCGGCGAGGGCCTCCTCCAGGCTCGGCGTGGCCTGGTAGCCGCGGAACCTGGCGGTGATCTCGTAGAACGCCTTGGTGAGATCGGCGGTCGTCGTGGTGACGAGATCCTCACGGCTGGGAGAGCCGCCCGCGCCCACCACGCGCACGTCGCGGGCCTGGGCCGCCGCCTCGACCAGGCTGCGGGCGAACCGCGCGTTGCCCAGCTCGTCGGTGAGCCCGCGGCGGTGAACGTCCTCGAACAGGCCGAGCAGCACGGGAGGGGCGTCCGGCGACAGCCGCTCGCCCCGACGCGCCCGCAGCACCTCGGTGATGCGCAGCAGCTCGGACGGCGAGTAGCCCGGGAACTTGACCCGGGTGGAGAACCGCGAGGACAGGCCGGGATTGGAGCCGAGGAAGGTCGTCATCTCCTTCTCGTAGCCGGCCAGGATGACGATGAGCCGGTCGCGGTCGTCCTCCGCGCGCTTGAGCAGGGTCTGCACGGCCTCCGCGCCGAACCGGTCGGGCTGCCCCTCGCCGGAGTTCATCAGGCTGTACGCCTCGTCGACGAACAGCACCCCGCCGAGCGCCTGGTCGATTAGCTCGTTGGTCTTGATGGCCGTGGCGCCGAGGTACTCGCCGACCAGGTCGGCCCGCTGCGCCTCGACGACAAAGGGCGTCTCCAGCAGGCCGAACGCGTAGAAGATCTTGGCGACCGTGCGCGCCACGGAGGTCTTGCCCGTGCCCGGCGGGCCCACGAAGACGAAGTGGCGCATCGGCTGCCCGGTGGAGTACCCGGCCTCGGCGCGCAGCCGGGACGCCTCGATCGAGGCCGCGATCGAGCGAACCTGCTCCTTGACCGGCTCCAGGCCGATCATGCTTTCGAGCTCGCCGAGGGCCTCCTCGACGGAGATCGGCGGGGGCGTGCCGCGCTCGGGCAGGCCGTCGCGCTCGCCGCCGCCTTCCCTGACACGCTGCCTGGCCTGGGCGGACGACGCCTGCGCCTGCGCGGCAGTGAGCCTGCGGCGCGCCTGGCTCGCCTGGACGAGGCGGTAGGCCAGGACGGCGGCGGCCACGCCGTACGCCGCCCAGACGGCGCCGTCGGCGGAGAACGTGGCCACGGCGAAGGTGACCATGGCCGCCGCGCCGAGGGCGGCGAGCGTGGTCACCCAGGGCGTCACCCACCTGATCAGGTGGGCGGCGACCCCGGTCAGCACGCCGAGCAGGATGAACAGGGTGGGCAGCGCGGAATGCGGCTGCACGTAGCCGCCCATGACCACCATCACGCACGACCACGCCAGCAGGACGACCACGGTCGCGGCGGCGCGGGGGAAGCGCAGGGTCAGCTCGGCGAAACCAAGAAGTAACAGGGTGGTGAGGAACGTCGAGAAGGGCGACCAGCCGAGGACGACCGCGATGATCAGGGCCCCGACGAGGACGGCCGCGAACATGACCCGTCTCGTGGTACGGGAAAGCTGGAAATAACGTAGTCGGACATGCTCGAACGCATCACGGGCCGCGGCGCGCCCCGCCGGCCGGGCCCTGTCGGAGTCCCGCATTTTGCCTCCCCGGTCGCCTCCCGGTTATACCGCACCAAGGGCCCACGCGCGCGTCCCCGGGCCCGTGCCCTTCACAACGCGCCGCGAGGTCCCTACGGAGAGGAGCCCCCGACGGGCGGGGACACGCGCGGCACCGCGCTTACCGGCGGGCCGGGGCCTCGCCGCCGCGGGAGGATCGGGGTCCGCGCGGGCTGCGTGGCGGCGGAGGGTCAGGGTCTGCGGGGGGAGTTGCGGGCCTCGTGGCGGCCGGGGTACTCGCCGACGAGGACGTGCTTGGGCGTCACCCGCAGCACGTCCTCCGCGGGGTCGGCGAGGGCGATCCCGCGGACCTCTGCCCAGAAGCGCCGCTCGATCGGGTCGGCGACGAAGACGGCCACCCGCGGATCGCGCTCCGCCGCGGCCCACGCCTCCTCGGCGGCGATCAGGCGCAGCTCTCCCGACGCGCTCACCGAGGTCACGGCCCCGACGGCGAGCGTGCGCGGGCCCCCGGCGTCGGTGTAGGACAGCACGACGCTGCGGGAGTACGTGAAGGCCCGCCGCACCTCGGGGCTGAGCGCGACGGACGGGCCGACCTCGCCGGGCAGGCGGGGACCGCATCCCTCGCAGAGGATCAGGGACGCCCGCCACGGCCCGGCCGACCCCCGCCACCAGGCGCGCGCGGCCCGTGCCACGAACGCGAGCACCACGACGAGGAGCGCTCCCGCGACCGTCCACCACGCCCGCTCGCCGAGCCGGGGGGCCAGGCCGAGCGCGGGTACGGCTCCCGCCACCACCAGCGCGGCGGAGGCGACGAACAGGAACGCCAGCGCCACCGCCAGCCACCAGTCGGCGCGAAGGATCTCGCGCGTCCGTGACCGCAGCCCGCCCCGTCCGCGCACGTACAACATGGCGACCGGGACGCAGACCCCCGCCAGCGCGGCCCGGCGCTCGGCGGCCACCAGGGGCAGCACGGCCAGCACGGCGAGCACCGCCACCAGGAACCACAGGCGCGCGGCGACGATCCACAGGGTCACGCCGGTGTTCCGCCGCGCGACCCGCTCGGGCGGGACGGCGGTGAACTCGGCGAGCGCCCGTACGGGCCTGCCCCGCCACGCCTCGGTGAAGGCCCGGAGGACCAGCACGGCCACCCCGTTGAAGAGCACCAGCCCGAGCAGCCCGGCCCAGAACCCGCCGACGACGTCCTCCCACCGGACCACGGTGGGCGCGGTGGCGGAGGCGACCAGCGGGACGACCTCGCCCGCGAGCGACCAGGCAGGCAGGGTGGCCAGCGCCGCCACGTACGCCGCCACCACCAGGAAGGTGACCGACACGGCCACGGAGAGCCACAGGTCGCGCGCGAGCATCCCTGGCACGTACTTCCACACCGTGATCCTTCTGGCCTGCCGTACGGTCGCCACCAGCACCAGGACCATGACGGCCGCGCCGCCGGCGAGCGCCTCCACGCGCAGGTCGTACCAGAAGGCCAGGACGGTGACGACGGCCAGGGAGATCGCCATGAGCGCCCGTACCTGCCGGGCCCACACCTCCAGGGCGCGGCGGGAGCGGCCGGTCTCCCTGGGGTCGACCGTCCACGTGGGATCGTGGTGGTCGCGGGGCCGTTCCCACCGCAGGAACGTCAGGCCGAGGTTGATCCGCGCGCCCGGGTGCCCGTCGTCCCTGCGCAGCGCGGCCCGGTAGGCCATGGCCGCCTGCTCGTGATCGCCCCGCAGCAGGGCGAGGTCGCCGATGAGGACGTGCGGGTCGGGCTGCTCGGGGGCGAACCGCACGGCCTGCCGCGCGTGGGCCCAGGAGTCCCGCCACCGGCCGGGGAGCCTGCGGAGCATCGAGCCCATCCTCAGCCGCGCGGCCCAGGAGCCGGGTGCTTCCGCGTCAGGCGGACCTCGATTCACGTCACTTAACGACACATTCTGCTCTCGGCGTATCCGGAAGGCGATTGGGAACGTCTGCATCGGGTT
>NZ_JBEZFH010000082.1:0-28639 GCF_040649355.1 Sphaerisporangium sp. NPDC049002
GGGGTACCGGGGGCCCGACCTCGCGCGCCGCCTCGTCGAGGCGGCCACCGCCGGCGGCGCCCGCGCGCTCGGCCTGGCCACGGGCCCCGGCCGCATCGGCTCGCTCGCGGCGGGCACGCGGTGCGACTTCGCCGTCTTCGCCATCGATCCCGGCGAGAGGGACCCGTACCGGAGCCTGGTCGAGGACGGGCCGGGGCGCTGCGTGGCCACGGTCACGGGCGGTGACCAGGCCGGTCGCGTACACCTCGTGAACTCCACCCCGGACGCTCGCCGTGGGTGCTAACCTCGCAGCGATCTTCACGAGATCGAGCGCGATATCACATCTTTATAGGCCTCACGCTAGGCGCGGAGATATGGCCCCTCAGAATCGCACTATTCGCTATAGGTTATATTCGCTGCTCAGCCTGCCGATTGTCGCGCTAATCGTGCTCTGGACCTATATCACCGGGCACATCGTGGGCGACTTCTTCGACCTCCGCAGAGCGGTGACGCTGTTCGAGCAGGTCGCGAGCCCCGCCGCGGTCGTGGCCGGCCACGTGCAGCACGAGCGCCAGCTGTCGTCCATCTTCCTGAGCGGCGACTCCCCCGACGGCGGGCGCCTGTCGGCCGCGCGCGAGGAGACCGACAGGGCCGTGGTCCTGTTCCACCAGCGCGCCACCTCGCTGGAGGGCCAGTCGGCCACCGGCCCCGAGGAGGTCCAGAGCCTCACGGAGCTGGAGAGGCAGCTCGCCAGGCTCAAGCTGATCCGCGAGGACGTCGACGCCCGCGCGACCAGCCGTCTCCAGGCGATCCTGCAGTACACCGATATCCAGGATTCGCTCTATCAGATGTACGACCAGCTCGTCACCGTGCCCGAGCTGGCGCTCTACCGCAAGGCGGCGGGCCTGCAGACGGTCGTGAGGTCCCGCGAGCTGCTCTCCCAGGAGGACGCCCTGCTCTCCGGTGCCATCCTGCAGGGCTCGCTCGACGACGAGGAGCAGCGCGAGTTCGCCCAGATGGTCGCCGGGCGCAGGCTGCTGCTCGGCCGGGGCCTCCAGGCGCTCGACACGGAGCTGCGCCGGCCGTACGACGACCTGCTCGCCTCCGCCGACTACAAGCGGTTCACCACCATGGAGAACCAGGTGATCTCGCGCGGCGGGCGCCCGGAGCAGTCCGCCGCCTGGCAGCCCCTCGCCGACCAGCTCGGGTCGCGGATCGACCAGCTCGGCGTCAGCCGTGCCGGCCTGCTGAACGCCCGCACCGACGCCGCCGCCTCGGGGATCATCGCCCAGATCGTCATCGCGGGCGGGCTCGGCCTCATCGCGATCCTCATGGCCGTGATCCTTTCGGCGCGCCTCGGACGGGGGCTCGCCCAGGAGCTGGCCGGCCTGCGCAGCGCCGCCCTGGACCTCGCCGACGTACGGCTCCCCAGGGTCGTCGCCAAACTGCGCGACAGCGAGGCCGTGGACGTCGAGAGCGAGGCGCCGCCGATCCCCGTCACCGGCACCACGATGGAGGTGCAGGACCTCGCCCAGGCGTTCTCGACGGTGCGGCGGACCGCCGTCGAGGCCGCGGTCGGCCAGGCGGACCTCCGCAAGGGCGTCAGCCTGGTCTTCCGCAACCTGGCCCGGCGCAACCAGTCGCTGCTGCACCGCCAGCTCACCCAGCTCGACTCCATGCAGCGCAAGACCGGCGCGCCCGACGCCCTGTCGGACCTGTTCCGGCTCGACCACCTCACCACGCGCATGCGCCGCCAGGCGGAGGGCCTGATCATCCTGTCCGGGGCGCCCGCGGGGCGGGCCTGGCGCAAGCCCGTCCCGATGCACGACGTCGTACGGGGAGCCGTGGCCGAGGTCGAGGACTACACGCGCGTCACCGTGCTCCCGATGACCGACGCCTCGCTGGTGGGCACGGCCGTCGCCGACGTGATCCACCTGCTCGCCGAGCTGGTGGAGAACGCCACCGTCTTCTCCCCGCCCAGCACCCGGGTCACGATCAAGGGCGAGCTGGTGGGGCGGGGGTTCGCCGTCGAGATCGAGGACCGGGGCCTCGGGATGAACGACGAGGACCGCGCGGAGGTCAACCGCCGCCTGGCCAACCCCCCGGAGTTCAACCTGGCCGACAGCGACCGGCTCGGCCTGTTCGTGGTGAACCAGCTCGCCGACCGGCACGACGCCAAGGTCTCGCTGCGCCGCTCGCCGTACGGCGGCACCACCGCCGTGGTGCTGCTGCCGCACACCCTGATCATCCCCGCGGGCCAGGACGGGCCGCCCTCCGCGCGGGAGACCGGCGTGAGCACCCACTCGCTCGCCCCGGCCATAGAACCGGCTCCCGAACCGGGCAAGCCCCTGTAACCGGAAGATCGGCGCTCAGAGGCGGCCGGCGGCGAGGACGGTGACCAGCTCGGGGATGCCGTCGACGATCACGTCGGCGCGCCGCGCGCCGGGCCGTTCGGCGTGCAGGTAGCCCCACGGGCCGCGACGCAGCAGCGCCGTGCGCATGCCGGCCTCACGGGCGGGGAGGACGTCGTTGTCGAGCCGGTCGCCGACGTAGAGGATCTCGCCGGGCTCCCTGCCGGCGACGGCGGCGACCTTGGCGAAGAACTCCGGCCGGGGCTTGCTGACGCCCCACCCGGCCGAGGTGTGGACGGCGTCCACGGGCAGGTCCATCGCCACCAGCGCGTCGTAGGCCTGCGGGGGCTGGTTGCCCGCGATGATCAGCTGGTAGCCCGCCTCGCGCAGCGCCGTCAGGCCGGGCCGCACATCGGGGTAGAGATCGTCGGCGTCGAAGTTCTCCCGCAGGCCGCCCGGGTCGTCACGGCGCCACGCCTCCATCTCGGCCTCCACGTCCAGGCCGGGACGCACCACCTCGAAGGCGTCCCTGTGCGACCGGTCGAGCGCGGCCATGCCGCCGAGCACCCCGAGCATGACGAACCGCGGGACCCCCAGCCGGTCGGCCCATCGCGACCAGATGCGCGTCTCGTCGACGAGCGTCTCCCCGACATCGAACACCACCGCCCCGACCACGGGACCTCCTCCTCGCAGGCGCCCTGAAAACCCTACCCGGCCGCCGGACCGCCTCCCGATCCCCCGTGCGGGGCGGTGCCTTGGGATTCAGCGGCCTACAAGCCAGTTCCAAGAGTGCCCGGCGAGCCTTTGAAGGTCGGCACGCCGGCCGTCCACGTCGATCAGACCGATCACGGGACAGCAAGGGTGAAGCGATCCACATCTCGTACGGCACGCCAGGCGCAGTCCGGAGGAGTGAAGAGATGAGCGGCAGGACCTTCCCCGGTTTCGACGGCACCCTCACCGTCGAGCACGAGGCACTCGTGGCCACCGTCCGTGACCAGTGGCTGCGGGACGGCCTCACCACCGCACCCGTCGACAGGGACCGCGCGGAAGAGGCCGTGCGCGGGGCCTACCGCGCGGCCGGCCTGGAGCCTCCCCGTCGCACGGTCTGGACCGACTCACCGCTCAGCGCGTTCTCGGCCGCCGCGCCCTTCAGGCCGATCGACGTCGACAGGTTCCCCTTCGAGGACCGGCTCAGGGACGACGTCGATCGCATGCTCCACGCGAGGCTCGGCGTGCGGCTCTGGGACCGGTTACGCGACCAGCTCAAGAGCCGCCTGTGGGACCAGCTCTGGAACGGGCTCAGGGGCCGGCTCCGCGGCCAGGTCCTCGGCCATCTCAACGACCGGTCCAGCTCCGAGCCCTGCTTGTACGTGTGGGGCGCGCTCGGGGTGTGGGGCGACGCCTACTGGATCGCGCTCTACACCTGCGCGCTGCGCGTCGCGCTCATGGACGCCGACGAGCGCCTGGACGCGCTGGCGGAGGTGACCCGGCTGGTGGGCTGGTGGTTCCCCCTGGACGGCGCGGCCGTGCTGTGCGAGCGGCCCCTGCTGGTGCGGCGCGACGAGGACCACCGGCTCCACAGCGCGACCGGGCCCGCCCTCGCCTGGCCCGACGGGAGCGCCGTCTACGCCTGGCACGGCACGCGCGTCCCCGCGTGGGTCGTCACCACCCCCACCACGGACGCGATCCTCGCCGAGGACGACGTAGAGGTCCGCAGGTGCGCCATCGAGTCGCTCGGCTGGGACCGCTACGTCGCCGACGCCGGACTGACGCTCGTCGCCGAGGCCGAGGAGCCGCGCGACTCCGGGCGGGTGCTGGCGCTGTACGAGGTCCCCGAGCGGATCCTCGGCGAACCGGCGCGGGTCCTGCTGCACAGCGCCGCGCCCGACGCCCGCGACGGGGTCCGCCGGGCCTCGGCGCTGGTGGTCCCCGCCGAGGTCGCCACGCCTTTCGACGCCGCGGGGTGGGCGCACGGCCTCACCGGGGACCAGTACGCGTCGGCGTGGCCCTACGGAGACACTCCGTAGAGGTGACGCGCCGCGCGGTACTTGCGGGGTGTCTCCGGTGACTCGGTAGGATGCCCGACGTGAGCGGTCGCGAGGGTCGACAGTCCTATCATCATGGTGACCTGCGACGCGTCCTGCTCGACACCGCCCTTTTGGCAGTCACGAAGGACGGCCCGGCGGCGCTGAGCCTCCGCGACGTCGCGCGCCAGGCCGACGTCTCCCACGCCGCGCCCACCCACCACTTCCGCAACAAGGCGGGCCTTCTGACCGCGCTGGCGGTCGAGGGCTACCACCTGCTGGCCGACGAGCTTGAGCGGGCGCAGGTGGCGGGGGGCCTCGCCGAGCAGGGCGTGGCCTACGTGATGTTCGCCGTGGCCCACCCGGGCCACTTCGCGGTCATCCGCGCCCCCGACCTGCTCAACGTCCGCGACCCCGACTTCGTCGCCGCGCGCGAGCGCGCGGGTCATCAGCTCCTGCACGGCACGGCCGAGCAACTCGGCTCCACCGACCGCACGATCGCGATCGCCGTCTGGGCGCTGATGCACGGGCTGGCGAGCCTCATCCTGGAGGGCAACATCCGGCCGGGCGACGACGTCGAAGGCCTCGCCCGCGCCCTCAGCCACCACCTCAGCCCGCGCTGACCCGCGTGACGAGGCCGCCCTCCAGGTTCACCTTTCGTCCGCCGCCGGTCCACCGGCCGGCGCGCCGCAGCGCACCGGCAGCGTGCGCCTGCCGTTGAAGATGACGGACGGAGTCCGTTCCACCTGCTCTTCCGGGACGGCCAGGGCGAGGCCGGGGAACCGGGCGAACAGGGCGGGAAGCGCGACCGCCGCCTCCAGCCGGGACAGGTGCGCGCCGATGCAGGCGTGCGCGCCGTACCCGAAGGAGGTGTGGCCTCCGCTCGGGTGGGGGCGGGTGATGTCGAACAGGTGGGCGTTCTCCCCGTAGCGCTCGGGGTCGCGGCCCATGCAGACGTAGGAGATGATGACGGGCTCGCCCTGGCGGATGCGGACGCCCTCGACCTCGGTGTCCTCGGTGGCGTACCGGAAGGCGACGTTGCTCGCGGGCGGGTCCCAGCGCAGGACCTCCTCGATCGCGTTCTTCCACGGCTGGGTGCCGTCGAGGAGCATGGCGAGCTGGCCGGGATGGGCGAGCAGGGCGCGGACCGCGTTGATCAGCAGGTAGACCGTGGTCTCGTGCCCCGCGGCGATCATCAGCTGTAGCGTCCCCACGAGCTCGGCGTCGGTGAGCCCTGCCCGGTTCACCAGTGCGCTGGTGAGGTCGTCCCCGGGTTCGGCGCGCCTGAGGGCGATCAGATCGGTGAGGGCCTGGTGCAGGGCCTGGTGGGTGGCCATGACCTGCTCGGGCGTGGCCAGCTCGTCGAAGAACGTGTTGAACAGGCGGTGCAGTTCCTGGTGCCAGTCCCCCGGGACGCCGAGCAGTTCGCCGATCACGGTCATCGGCAGGGGGAAGGCGAACTCGCTCTTGAGGTCCACGACGCCGTCCGGGGCCGTGCTCGCCTGCGCGGCGAGCAGGTCGAGGTAGGTCGCGGTGATCTCCTCCACGCGGGAGCGCAGCCTCTCCACCCGCTGGCCGGTGAACTCCCTGGCGAGCGGGGTACGAAGGCGGCGCTGTTCCTCGCCGTCGGTGGTCAGCATGTTGGGTCCCGAGGCGACCAGGCCGAGCAGTGGCCAGGAGGGCGGTACCTCTCCGCGCCCGAAGGCCCCCCAGTACTTGATGTCCTTGGCGAAGCGCGCGGTGTCGACCATGAGTTCGCGGGCGGTGCTGTCGCGGGTGACCGCCCAGGCCGTCACCTCGCCGAGCATCTCGACCGGGACCACGGGCCCGAGTGAGCGCAGGTGTGCGGCCTCCTCGTGCACGTCCGGCGCCAGGGGGTCGAGCCGCAGCAGAGGAGCGGCCAGCGTGAGTTCCATTGTGCTTTCCCAGTGGAGAGGGGGGTCGTGAGTGTGCGCGGAGGCACGGAGGCGGTGGTCTCCTCCGCTCCTGCGGAGGAGACCACGCCGTGGTGAGGGTGCGTTCAGCCCCTGGCCGGAAGGCCGAGGCCCCGGATCCGGACGGATCCGTCGAGCTGGGCGCCGTCCATGTGGCGGCTCAGCTCGGAGGCGGTCGCCTCGTACTCGCCCGCCCCTTCGCCGACGCGGTGGGCGATGACGCGCACCGTGTCCTCGTAGTGGGACGAGTACCTGTCGGTGCCCGGGCAGGCGTACCAGCCGAGCCGCTCGAACAGCAGGTGCTGCCCGTCGGCCGTGCCGGAGGTGGCGATCAACAGCGGAGCGCCCACCGCCCGGCCCGCGGCCATGACCGCCGCCACCATCCAGGCCCCGAGCCCGAGGCCCCTGGCCCGGGGCGAGACGACCAGGCGGCCCGCCTCGTGGACGGGCGTGCCCATGGCCCGCAGTCCGGTGAGCATGGCCGCGTAGCCCTGCCGTCCCAGGTGGTCGATGGCCTGGAACTCGCCCGGAGACTCCGGTGGCACCAGGCGGACGCTCGCCGCGATCTCCGCCTCCGGGCCGAGATGCGCGGTCAGGTGGTAGGACCCGAAATCCAGGCCCTGCTCGTCGATGTACCGGCCACTCTCGTCGCGGAAGTCCGGCCGACGGCCGCGGTCGTACAGAACCTCCGCCCGGAACTCACGAATCCCCGCCAGCCACGGCATCGGAGGTTCGTAGGCGGGCTGGTGGCGAATGCGGAGTTCGAGCGTCTTCCCTCCCCCGGCGGGAGCGGGAGACGTCGTGGGCAACCCCTCGGAGAGACAGGTCGCGCCGAAAGGGGCCGAGCTCACACGCCGACCTTCGTCTTCCCCAGGTCTGCCTTGGCGAGCTCGAAGCATTCGGCCATGAACGCCGCGTAGGACGCGAGTGCGGCCCTGCCCGTCTGAATCATGGTCTCCACGGCGTCCGGATTCCCGGTGAGGATCCCGTCCAGCTGGCGCCGGTTGAAGGCCGTGTGGCCCGCGTCGAGTTCGACATGCTCGGCAAGGAAGCTGTAGCATTCCGTGCCGGTACCGAAGATCTTTTCGCAGCTGGTGACCAGCGTCGGGCCGATCGTCACCGACAGCCGCTCGATCTCGTACTCGATGGCGATCTGGGCGAAGGGGGCCGGTCCCGAGATCACCTGCTCGTGCAGCTTGGCGTAGAAGTTCGCGCTGGCCAGAGGGGCCGCTCCCAGCAGATCGTCCGCGTCGACCGGCTCGCCGAAGCGCTCCTGCCACCAGCCGGCGATGGCCCGCACGTCGTCGACCATCATGCTGTCGTGGCCGGCCTCGGCGCGGGAGTGCGCCTTGAGCGCCTTTTCGAGCTGGTCCATCCCCAGCTCTCCGCACCGCTCGCCGGCGCTGGAGATCCAGCGTTCGACGTCGTGCGTCATGTGGATGCCGTGGGCGTTGTAACGCAGCATCCATCGGGCGAACAGTTTCTCGTCGCAGGAGGGGGAGGTCACCTGCGAGACCGCGGAGTCCACGGCGAACTGCCGCCGGCTGGACTCAAGCGAGGATTCGTACCGTTCCATCAGAGCACTCAAGGCGTCGTCCTTGTTCGTCACTCGAGAGTGGATTCTCGAAAGATGCCGGGCGCGTCAGGGCGCGATCCCGTGCGGCCTGTTCCGATTTCTGATCGGAGGTCGGCCGCGGATCGTCCCTCCGGGGTGGATCGCGCGCCCGCATCAATGTTGTCAGTGCAAAGATGTGCTATTCGGACCATCATGTCAATAGTTCGCATGCGGCCGAAAATATGTTCACCTTGACGTAACGCGGACCGCCGCGGGCTCACGGGTGGCCGGTCACCCCGTGAGCTGAGCCAGGGCCTTGTGGATGCGTTTGTCGGAGACGGGGTACGGGGTGCCGAGGGTCTGGGCGAAGTAGCTGACACGCAGCTCTTCGAGCATCCAGCGGATGTCGGTGACCGCGCCCTCCGACCTGCGGGCAGGGGGAAGCCTCTCAAGCGTCTCCTCGTACACGTCTCGCACCCGGTCGAGCTGGAGCATGCGCTCGCGGTCGCGGTAGGGGTCATCGGGCAGCTTCTCCAGCCGCCGCTCCACCGCGCGCAGGTAACGCTGCAGGTCGGGCAGCCGCCTTTCGCCGGTGGCGGTGACGAAGCCGGGGAACACCAGCGACGACAGGTGCTCCTCGATCTCCTCAAGGGTGTCGGCCGGGCTTCTCATCGCGCCGAGGGTGGCGCGCACCGTCTGCCAGATCGCGAGAACGCGCTCGACCCTGGCCACGACCTCGGAGACGGTGTCGAAGAGCTCGGCACGTACGTGCTCGTGGACGCGCTGGAAGTCCGCGGGCTTCCACGCCGGGCCGCCCGACTCGGCGATGAGCTTGTCCGCCGCGCAGGTGACGCAGTCCTCGAACAACTCGGCGGCGTCCCGGTGCGGGCTGTGGCTGAGGGCCAGCTTCTGCGAGGTGGTGAGGCCGCGCAGGATCGCCTTCGCCGGGGAGGTGACGTTGAGAAGGACGAGCCGCCGCGTGCCCGCCCACATCGCGGTCCGCTGCTCGGCCTCGGTCTCGAAGACCCTGATCGCGACGCTGCCGCCCTCGTCGACCAGCGCCGGGTAGGCCTTGACCCGTCCCTGCTCGAACAGCTTGGGCAGTTCGCCGAAGGTCCAGGAGCGCAGGCCGGTGCGTTCGAGCTCCTCGCCCGCGCGGGAGAGCGTGGCGCGCATCTTCGGCGCGAGCCGCCGCTTCAACGCCGACAGGTCCTTGTCCTCGGCGACGGTCTTCCTGCGCTCGTCGACGACGCGGTAGGTGACCCTCAGGTGGTCGGGCAGGCGGGCGGGATCGAAGGCGTCGGGCGGCACCCGGACGCCGGTCAGCTGGAACAGCTCCCGGGCCACCGCGTCGACGAGCGGCTCGTTCCCGGGCGTGACCTTTTCGAGCACCGCCTTGGCGTAGTTGGGCGCGGGAACGAAGTTGCGCCGGATCGGCTTCGGCAGCGACCGGATCAGCTCGACGACCAGTTCCTCGCGGAGCCCGGGGATCTGCCAGTCGAAGCCGTCGCCGTCGACCTGGTTGAGCACCTGGAGCGGGACGTGGACGGTCACGCCGTCGGCGTCCGCCCCGGGCTCGAACTGGTAGGTGAGCCGCATCCGCTGGCCGCCCTGCCGCCAGGCGTCGGGGTAGGCCTCCTGAAGGCCGCCGGCGTCCGCGTTCTGGTTGATGAGCATGTCGGTGGAGAACGTCAGCAGGTCGGGCTCGACCTGACGCTGCCGCTTCCACCAGGTGTCGAAGTGGGCGGCGGAAAGGACGCTCTCGGGCACCCGCTTGTCGTAGAAGTCGAACAGCGTCTCGTCGTCGACCAGGATGTCGCGGCGGCGGGCGCGGTTCTCCAGCTCCTCGACCTCCGACAGCAGCCGCCGGTTCTCCTTGAGGAAACGGTGGTGGGTGTCCCAGTCGCCCTCGACCAGGCCGTGACGGATGAACAGCTCCCGCGACAGCTCGGGGTCGACGCGGCCGTAGTTGACCTTGCGCTCGACCACGATCGGCACGCCGTAGAGGGTGACCTTCTCGTACGCCATGACCGCGCCCTGGTTCTTCTCCCAGTGCGGCTCGCTGTAGGTGCGCTTGACGAGGTGCTGGGCGAGCGGCTCGACCCACTCGGGCTCGATCTTGGCGACGACCCGCGCCCACAGGCGTGAGGTCTCGACCAGCTCCCCGGCCATGACCCAGCGGGGCTGCTTCCTGAACAGCGCCGAGCCGGGGAAGATCGCGAATCGCGCGTTGCGGGCCCCGATGTACTCGCGGACCGCCCTGCGGCGCGGGCCGGGGTCGTTCTTGTCGGCCTTCTCGACGTCCATCAGCCCGATGTGCGAGAGCATCCCGGCGAGCAGGGAGACGTGGATTCGGTACGGCTCCGGGCGCGTGGTGTTGAGCGTGACGCCCATGCCCTTGGCGACCTGCTTGAGCTGGCTGTAGATGTCCTGCCACTCACGGACGCGCAGGTAGTTGAGGAAGTCGGCCTTGCACATGCGCCGGAACTGGCCGGAGGACAGCTCGCGCTGCTGCTCGCGGAGGTGGTCCCACAGGTTCAGGTAGGACAGGAAGTCGGACTCCTTGTCGGCGAAGCGCGCGTGCTTCTGGTCGGCCTGGGCCTGCTTGTCGGCGGGCCGCTCGCGGGGGTCCTGGATGGACAGCGCCGCCGCGATGACCATGACCTCGGTGGCGCAGCCGTTGCCGTCGGCGGCCAGCACCATGCGGGCGAGCCGGGGGTCGACCGGGAGCTGGGCCAGCTTGCCGCCGATCGCCGTGAGCTTGCGGTGCTCGTCGAAGGCGCCGAGCTCCTGCAACAGGTTGACGCCGTCCTTCACCTGCCGCTGGTCCGGCGGCTCGACGAACGGGAACGCCCCGATGTCGCCCAGCCCGAGCGAGGTCATCTGGAGGATGACCGAGGCGAGGTTGGTGCGGAGGATCTCGGGGTCGGTGAACTCGGGCCGTCCGAGGAAGTCCTCCTCGGAGTAGAGCCGGACGCAGATGCCGTCGGAGGTGCGGCCGCAGCGGCCCTTGCGCTGGTTGGCGGAGGCCTGCGAGATCGGCTCGATCGGCAGGCGCTGCACCTTGAGCCGGTGGCTGTAGCGGGAGACGCGCGCGAAGCCGGGGTCGACGACGTACTTGATGCCGGGGACCGTCAGCGAGGTCTCCGCGACGTTGGTCGCGAGGACGATCCTGCGCCCCCTGTGGGCCTGGAAGACGCGATGCTGCTCGCCCGACGACAGCCGCGCGTACAGCGGGAGGACCTCTTCCTTGCGGCCCTTGAGCGCCTCGGCGGTGTCCCTGATCTCGCGCTCGCCGCTGAGGAAGACCAGGATGTCGCCGGGGCCCTCGGCGCACAGCTCGTCGACCGCGTCGACGATCGCCTGGGCCTGGTCCTCCTGGTCCTCGCTGATCGGCCGGTGGCGGACCTCGACGGGGTAGGTGCGCCCGGAGACCTCCACGATCGGGGCGTCGCCGAAGTGCCGGGAGAACCTCTCGGGGTCGATGGTCGCCGAGGTGATGATCAGCTTGAGGTCCGGGCGCTTGGGAAGCAGCTGCTTCAGATAGCCCAGGATGAAGTCGATGTTGAGGCTGCGCTCGTGAGCCTCGTCGATGATCAGCGTGTCGTAGCGCGACAGGAGCCGGTCGCGCTGCATCTCGGCCAGCAGGATGCCGTCGGTCATGAGCTTGACGAGCGTGCCCTCGCCGGACTGGTCGGTGAACCGCACCTTGTATCCCACGGCCTCGCCGAGCGGGGTGTCCAGCTCCTCGGCGATGCGCTCGGCCACCGTGCGCGCCGCGATGCGGCGGGGCTGCGTGTGGCCGATCTGGCCCCTGATCCCCCGGCCGAGCTCCAGGCAGATCTTCGGGATCTGGGTGGTCTTGCCCGAACCCGTCTCGCCCGCGACGATGACCACCTGGTGGTCCCGTACGGCGTCCAAAATGTCGTCCCTGCGCTGGCTGACCGGCAGGCTCGCGGGATAGGTGATCTCGGGCACCAGCGCCCGCCGGGCGCCGACGCGGGCCTCCGCGGCCTCGATCTCGGTGGTCACCTGGTCGGTGATCGCCCGCAGGGCCTTCCCGTCGCGCACCCTGCGAGCGCCGTCGAGACGGCGGCGGAGCCTGATCTCGTCGCGCAGCATCAGCGCGGGCAGGCGTTCACGCAGGTCGGTCAGGGGCGATTTCAACGAAACTGTTCCCATGGTCGCTTTCCCGGCCGTCTCGTCAGACAGCCGCCACCGGCAAGGATAAGCAACCCGCCCCCCGTCTTCGCCAACGGTTTACCGGTGGCCCCGCGCCCCCGCCCTCTCGGGCGGGGGCGGAGCGCGCTCAGTGAGCGGTGAGCAGTTCGCCCGGAGAGTCGCGGACGAACCGCAACGCCTTCTCCAGGCAGACGATGGCCCCGTGTTTCGGCCGGTTCATGAAGCGGACGTCGTCGGCGAGCGCCCGCATGATCTGGAGCCCCCGCCCGTGCTCCGCCAGCGGCGATCTCACACCCACCTTGTCGGGGTCGAACCCGCTGCCGGTGTCGACCACAGTGATCACGAATTTGCCGGCGACGAGCTGTGCGCTCACCGTGTACTCATCGGTCTCGGAAGCGTGCCTGATGACGTTGGAACACGCCTCGGTGAGCATGAGCTGGATGTCCTCCTTGATCTGCCGTTCGACGCCGAGCACCTCCAGCTCCGCCCCAAGGATCTGCCTGGTGACGGACACGCTCGCTGCATCGCGCGGCAAGCGCAATGCGATGGTCACCTCCACGGTGCCTCCTTCCGGCCCACCTTGATAAAGGTGCCCCCAGGGCCCGGTACAAACACAGAAGGCGCCAGGAAATACGGTCGCCGGGGTGGCCGTACCAGGCCGTCAGGGGGCGTCAGGGGGTCTGCACCGGCCGCGCGGCCAGGGCGGCCCCGATGATGCCCGCCTCGTTCTGGAGGATCGCGGGAACGAGCGGGGTCCCCGTGAGCTCGATGTGGGGCAGGAACTTGTCCGCCTTCTTGCTCACTCCCCCGCCGATGATGATCAGCGATGGCGACAGCAGGGCCTGGATGCGCTCCAGGTACTCCTGCACCCGGTGCGCCCACTTGTCCCAGCTCAGGTCGTGCTCCTCGCGGGCGTGGTCGGAGGCGCGGTGCTCGGCCTCGTGGCCCTTGATCTCGATGTGCCCGAACTCGGTGTTGGGGACGAGGACGCCGTCCATGATGAGGGCGCTGCCGATCCCCGTCCCGAAGGTCAGCATCACCACGAGCCCCCCGCGGTCCCTGCCCGCGCCGAACCTCGCCTCGGCCACGCCCGCCGCGTCGGCGTCGTTCAGGACCGTGACGTCGAGCCCGGTCGCGTCCGCGAACAGCTTCCTCGCGTCGAGGTCGATCCAGGCGTGGTCGACGTTCGCGGCGGTCCTGGTCACCCCGTCCACCACGACCCCGGGGTAGGTGATCCCGACGGGCCCCGTCCACGAGAAGTGCTCGACGATCCGCCGGACGACCTCGGCGACGGGTCCGGGAGCCGACGGGCTCGGTGTCGGTATCCGCAGGCGCTCCGCGAGGAGCGTTCCCGTCACCGTGTCCACCGGGGCGCCCTTGATCCCCGATCCGCCGATGTCGATTCCCAATACGTTCATGCCACTCCTCACAGTGCCCACGATGCCCGTGCAGCCCTTATTGCCGGGATGCGACCGGTGATGCGCGCCGGCGCTCGCCGGAACCGACACCCTACGGAAGATCCGGGCCGGTCCGTGGATCGCCCGATCCTCAGCGCCGGAGGTGTCCGTTCTGGTAGGCATTGGTGAATGATGTGGCTAATGCGCCGTGCGCCCCTGACGATCGCCCTCACCGCCGCCCTGACGGCGGCCTGCGGGGTCGTACAGCCGGGGCCGGACACGGCGTCGCCCACCCCGGCCGCGACCGGCGGCGCCCGGCAGTCCCTCGCGAAGGATCGCGTGAAGGCTCCCGCGAAGGCGACTCCGGAGCCGTCCGCCTCGCCCGCTCGCCCGCCACGGGTCCCGCGCGGCACGGAGGCGGGCTTCATGGTCTTCGACCGCGCCACGGGAAGGGCGACGGTCGGGTACGAGGTCCACACCCGGTTCCGGTCGGCGTCGGTCGTCAAGATCCTCATCGCGGTGGACTACCTGGAGTCGCGCGAGCCGGGTACGGCCGTCCCCGCGCGCGACCGCGATCTGCTCCGGCGGATGCTCCGCTCCAGCGACGACGACGCCGCGACGGCCTTGTGGAAGCGCGGCGGCCAGGGGGCGATCGTCGACCGGATGGTCCGCCGGGCGGGCCTGACCGAGACCGAGCGGCCTCCCGCGTCCAAGCCGGGCTTCTGGGGCTATACCGCGCTGAGCGCGGCGGACGTCGTGTGGACGTACCGCTATCTGCTGGATCGGGCGGACCCCAAGGTCCGCGACCTGGTCCTCGGCCACCTGCGCGACGCCACGCGGTGCGCCGCCGACGACTTCGACCAGTATTTCGGCATCCCGAGCGCCCTGCCCCGGCCGTGGGCGGTCAAGCAGGGCTGGTCGGGGTACGGCTCCACGCCCGCCGTCCGGTGCGCCGGCACGCGCGCGAGCAGCGTGTCCGAGACGGTGGCCGGGCCCATGGAAGCCCCGGCCGTCGCGACGGCGGCCGGGCCGCCGGTGAACCTGAGCCGCCCCGTGCTCCACACCACCGGCCTGGTCGGCAAGGGAGACCGCCTGATCGTCGCCGTGCTCACCCTCCAACCGGCCGGGGCCTCCTTCACGGACTCCGCCACCCGGCTCACCGCCCTCACCAGGGCCGTCTACCGCAGCGGACGCCCGAGGTGAGCGGTCCGGTCAGGGCCTGCCGCGTCGTACCGGCGGGGCCGGCCTCAGCGGCCGGCGTCGGGCGACATGGCCGGAACGCGCTCCTCGGAGACCGGAGGCGGCGGGCCGCCGCCGTCGTGCTCGTCCACGAACGTCGCCTCGTCGAACGGGATCCGCCCGGAGAGCACCTCCTCGGCGCGCTCCCGGTCGAAGTCCCGCACCCACGTGCCGATCAGGACGGTGGCGACCGCGTTGCCCGCGAAGTTGGTCAGCGCGCGGGCCTCGGACATGAACCGGTCGATGCCCACGATGAGCCCCACGCCGTCGACCAGCTCGGGCCGGTGCGACTGGAGTCCTCCGGCCAGCGTCGCGAGCCCCGCGCCCGTGACGCCCGCGGCGCCCTTCGACGCGATGATCATGAAGACGAGCAGCGAGACCTGCTCCCCGACCGACAGCGGGGCGCCCGTGGCGCGCGCCACGAACAGCGTCGCCATCGTGAGGTAGATGGCGGTCCCGTCGAGGTTGAAGGAGTATCCCGTCGGCACGGTGATGCCCGCCACCGCGCGGCTCACCCCGAGGTGCTCCATCTTGGCGATCAGGCGCGGCAGCGCGGACTCCGAGGAGGAGGTCGACAGGATGAGCAGGAACTCCCTGCCGAGGTAGCGCAGCAGCGACACCAGGTTCATCCCGGCCCCGAACCACAGCATCGGCCCGAGCACGAGGCCGACGAACAGCAGGCAGGTGGCGTAGAAGGCGAACATGAGCAGGGCCAGGCTCTGGAGAGCGCCGAACCCGCCCGCGCCGACGACCGCCGCGATCGCGCCGAACGCGCCCACCGGGGCGGCCCACATGATCATCGCCAGGACGCGGAAGACGAGCCGCTGGATGTGCGCGAGCCCGTTGAGCATCGGGACCGCCCGCTCCCCCATCGCCTGGAGCGCGAAGCCGGTGAGCAGGGCCACCAGAAGGGTCTGCAGCACCTGCCCTTCGGTGAAGGCGGAGACGAACGTCGTCGGGATGATGCCGAGCAGGAACGACGTGGTGTCGCTCTCACCGCCCTTGGCCGCCTGGTCCTCGGCCGCCTTGCGCAGCGCGTCGGTCAGTTGCAGGCCCTCGCCCGGATGCACCAGGTTGCCGACCACCAGGCCGATCACCAGCGCGACCGTCGACATGACGAGGAAGTAGCCGATGGCGAGGCCGCCGACCTTGCCGACCTTGGCGGCCTGGGCCACCGATCCGACCCCGAGGACGATGGTGCAGAAGATGATCGGGCTGATCATCATCTTGATCAGGGCCACGAAGGCCGTCCCGAGCGGCTTGAGCGCCACGCCGGTGCCGGGCGCCAGGAGCCCGACCACGATCCCGGCCAGCACCGCGACGATTACCGCCAGGTAGAGATAGCGGGTACGGTCCCGGTGCGCCGGGGATACGGGTATGGTCACGCGGCCCTCCTTGATGTTTCGTACGCGTGTCTCGCACGCCGGTACGGAGGAAGTGAGGCTTCGGTCGAGTGACTATGCGCCCTGGTAGTGATCTGGGTCACTATTGCGTACATTTCGTTCATCGCCGTTCTCACCGGCGCGACCCCGGACCAGTGAGAGATCCATGACCCCGCGAACCCCGTGAACTGGTGAAAGTGGAAGCCCTGACGACGATCGCCTCCCGGCTCAGGCTATGGAGCCTGGCGCGCCAGATGCTCGTGCTGCAGATCGTCGTCGTCGGGATCACGGTGGCGGGCGGCACGCTCCTCGCCTTCCTCCACGTGCGCCGGCTCCTGGACGAGGAAGCGGGCAGGACCACCAGCGCCGTGGCGATCAGCGTCGCCGCCTCGCCGGCCGTGCTCGCCGCCCTGGACGACCCCGATCCGTCGGTGGCGCTCCAGCCGTACGCCGAGCGGGTCCGCAGGGAGGCCGGGCTGGACTTCATCACGATCATGAGCCGGGAGGGCCGCAGGTACACCCATCCGAACACGCTGCAGATCGGCGGGCGCTTCCTCGGCAACACCGCCCCCGCCCTCGCGGGGCACACGTTCACCGAGACCTACACCGGCACGCTCGGCCCCTCGGTGCGCGCCGTCACGCCCGTACGCGACGCGGCGGGGAACGTGCGGGCGCTGGTGAGCGCGGGGATCACCATCGACAAGATCAGCGCGCAGCTACGGGACCAGATCGCCGCGGCGGCGCTCGCCGGGGTGCTGGGCCTGACGGCGGGGACCGCGGGCACGTACCTCGTGGGCACGCGGCTGCGCCGTCAGACGCACGGCCTGCGCTCGGCCGAGCTGAGCCGCATCTACGAGCACCACAACGCGATCCTGCACGCGGTCCGCGAGGGCCTGCTGCTGGTGGACGGCGAGCGCCGGCTGACGCTGGCCAACGACGGCGCACGGGAGCTGCTCGGCCTGCCCGGCGACGCGGAGGGGCGGCACGTCACGGGCCTCGGGCTCCCGCCGTCCCTGTCCGGCCTGCTGTCCTCCGGCGAGGACCGCGCCGACGAGATCCACCTGACCGGCGACCGCGTGCTCGTGGTGAGCGCCTCGCCGGTGCGTTCCGGGTCCCGGTCGCTCGGCACCGTGGTGACGCTGCGCGACCACACCGAGCTGCAGGCGCTCACCGGCCAGCTCGACGCCGAACGCGGCTTCGCCGAGTCGCTCCGCTCCGCCGCCCACGAGGCGGCCAACCGGCTGCACACAGTCGTCACGCTGGTCGAGCTGGGCCGTGCCGAGCAGGCCGTGGCCTTCGCCACGGCCGAGCTGAAGGCCGCCCAGCAGCTCACCGACCGGGTGGTGGGCGCGGTGCGCGAGCCGGTGATCGCGGCGCTGCTCCTCGGCAAGACGGCGGAGGCCGCCGAACGCGGGGTGGAGCTCTCCCTCAGTCCCGACAGCGAGCTGGACGACGTCGCCCTCGACGGCCGCGACCTGGTGACCATCCTCGGCAACCTCGTCGACAACGCGGCGGAGGCCGCCATGACGGCCCCGCCTCCGGCCCGGGTACACGTCCACCTGCGCGCCGAGGACGGCACGTTCCTGATCCGCGTCGCCGACAGCGGGCCGGGCGTCGGCGCCGAGACCGCCAAGGACGTCTTCCGGCGCGGATGGACCACCAAGGGCGACGGCCGGGGCCTCGGGCTCGCCATGGCCGGCCAGGCGGTGCGCCGCCTCGGCGGCACGATCGAGGTCACCCACGGCGGCGAGGGCGCGGTGTTCACCGTCCGCCTCCCGCTCCCGGACGGACGCGAGGCCCGCACGGACGCGCGGGTACGGAGGGAGCCGTCGTGATCTCGGTTCTGATCGTCGAGGACGAGGAGCTCACCGCCGAGGCGAACCGCCTGTACGTCGAGCGGATGACGGGCTTCCAGGTCGCGGGGGTGGCGCGCTCGGGCGGCGAGGCCCTGCGCTTCCTCCGGCGCCGTCCGGCCGACCTGGTGCTCCTCGACCTGTACCTGCCGGACATGCACGGGCTGGACGTGTGCCGGGCGCTGCGGGCGGCGGGCGTCTTCTGCGACGTCATAGCCGTCACCTCCGCGCGGGACCTGTCGGTGGTGCGGTCGGCGGTCTCGGTGGGGGTCGTGCAGTACCTGCTCAAGCCGTTCACCTTCGCCGTGCTGAGCGAGAAGCTGAGGCGGTACGAGGAGTTCCGGTCGTCCGTGGACGGGTCCGGGGAGGTCAGCGGCCAGGGAGAGGTGGACCGCGCGCTGTCCACCCTCAGGGGCACGACCGGCGGTCCCCTGCCCAAGGGGATGACGGGGCCGACCCTGGAGGCCGTGGCGGGCGAGCTGCGCAAGGCCCCCGGCGGGGTGTCGGCCCAGTCCGTCGGCGCGGCGATCGGCGTGTCCCGGGTGACGGCCCGGCGCTACCTGGAGCATCTCGTCGGCACCGGGAGCGTGCGCCGCGTGCCGCAGTACGGCGGGCTGGGGCGTCCCGAACTGCTCTACCAGGTCATGTGACCCATGGACGTCGCCGCCGGGCCGACAGGTGGCACGGCGGCGACGATGCGCGTGAAGGACGACCCAGGCCTTCGGTCAGGAACCGGCGAGCGCCTTGCTCACCGCGTTCGGCCCGTCGTACTCCTTCTCGGGGAGCCGCTTCAGGGCTTCCATCGCCTGCTTGTCGGCGCCCTGCCGCTTGGCGTGCTCCAGAAGCCGGTCCTTCTTGGCGGGGTAGTCAACCCCGGACAAATACTTCTGAACGTGGATGAAGTCCACCTGCGTCATAATTCCTCCTTTGTCGCAAGGTGGTTCCTGTCCTTCCTCAGACTCGGAGAAACCGGTCATTCCTCCTCAGAGGAGCTGGACGAGCGAGTCTTTGCACTCGGATCACGATCGCCCGGGAGGCGGCGGCCGCGCCTTCACAGCGGTGCTTACTCCCGACCGGAATCCGAGTTCGGGACAAACCAGGTCAAATGCGAGACCCTGCGGAGGAGCACCCGGGAAGCCCGGCGTGGGGGCGCAGGGGGGGTACCCAAGCGAACTCCCGAGTAATGTTCTGTAGCAGGCCAGAGGCCATCTCACTCCACCCACTGCCAAACCCGGCCAACCATGGAATTTTCCTGAAGTCACCGTCATGCATCTTCTTCCGGGAAAATCACAGGTCAATCAGGGCGACTGTGACAGTCATCATGAAAGCAATAGTGACACTGGCATATGACACCTGTGGATACCGTCACTAGGCACGGCTGGGGTTATCCGTAATTCTCCTCCTAGCGATCGAGCGCTGAGAGGGGTGTGGGACATGATCGACAGATACGAGATCTATTGCCTAGCCGATCCACTGTTTTACGACACCCTTGACAACCAGCGTACGAAGCACCCTGACTTTCCCCTGGCGAGCAGGGACGTGCCCTCCGGGTGGGAGCACCGGGCGACCGACACGTGGCTGCACTACGGCCCCCGGGAGCGTTCCCTGCCCCCGCAGGGATGGAAGATTCACATCTCCTCCTGCCTGGACGACGCGGAGAAGACGCTGGACGCGGTCTGGGACTACTGCGCCGGCCGCCGGCTCAGCTTCAAGTTCCTCCGGGGCCCACGCGTCGTCACGATGCTCAACTCCAAGTACGCCGACCGGGGAAGCAGCGGCAAGCTGGTCACGATCTACCCCGCCGACGTGGACGAGCTGGAGCTCGTGCTCAAGGAGCTGGACGAGGTCCTGCACGGCGTCCGCGGCCCGTACATCCTCAGCGACCTGCGCTTCGGGGACGGCCCGCTGTTCGTCCGGTACGGCGGCTTCGCCGAGCGGTACTGCCTGACCGGCAACCGCGAGCGGGTGCTCGCGATCGAGAGCGCGGACGGCACCCTGGTGCCCGACCGGAGGGGGCCCGCGTTCTCCCCGCCGTCGTGGGTCACCCTGCCGGCGTTCCTCGAACCCCACCTCGCCGCGCGTAACGCGGTCACCACGACGGACCTGCCGTACAAGATCGAGGAAGTGCTGCACTTCTCCAACGGCGGCGGCGTCTACAAGGCGCGGGACACCCGCACCGGCCGTCAGGTCGTGCTCAAGGAGGCCAGGCCGCACGCCGGGCTCGACGCGGCCGGCCGGGACGCGGTCACCCGCCTGCGGCACGAGGCGGCCATCCTGCGGCGGCTCGAAGGGCTGGACGTCGTCCCCGCCGCGCACGACTACTTCACGCTCGGCGACCACGAGTTCCTCGTCCAGGAGTTCGTGGACGGCACCACGCTGAGCCAGGAGTCGGTCCACCGGCACCCCCTGACCCGCGCGGTCATCACCCCCGAGGACGCCGCCGAGTACACCGAGTGGACGCTCGGCATGCTGGACCGCGTCGAGCGGGCGGTGAACGCGCTGCACGAGCGGGGGGTCGTCTTCGGAGACCTGCACCCCTTCAACGTGCTGGTGGAGGGCGAGCGGGTCGTCCTGATCGACTTCGAGGTCGCCAGCCTCGCCGAGGCCAAGGCGCGCCCGACCCTGGCCCACCCCGGCTTCTGCCCGCCCGCCGACCGAGCCGGCGTGGAGGCGGACCGCTACGCCCTGGCCTGCATGCGGCTCAACCTGTTCGCCCCGATGTCGACGGTGCTGATCCCCCTGCACCGCGCCAAGGTCACCCACCTCGCCACGCTGGTGCGCGACACCTTCCCCGTGCCCCCCGCCTACGTGGACGAGGCCGTACGGACCATCCTGGGCAAGGACGCGGAGACCGACGAGGGCGCGGCGGGCCTGCGGGCGATGCGCGAGCTGCCCCTGCCGGGAGAGGCCTCCTGGACCTCGGTCAGGGACGCCGCGTGCCGGGCCATCCTGGCCTCCGCGACCCCCGAACGCTCCGACCGCCTGTTCCCCGGCGACGCGGCCCAGTTCCAGCCCGGCGGCGGGCTCAACCTGGCCAACGGCGCGGCGGGCGTGCTGTACGCGCTGGCCGCGACGGACGCCGGGCGGTTCCCCGAGCACGAGGCGTGGCTCCGCGAGCGGGCCATGGCCCCCGAGCCCGGCACCGGCCTCGGCTTCTACGACGGCCTGCACGGCGTGGCCTACGCCTTCGAGGCGCTCGGCCGCCGGCAGGACGCCCTGGACCTGGTCGCCATGTGCCTGCGGGAGAAGTGGGACCAACTCGGCCAGACCCTGTACGCCGGCCTCGCGGGCATCGGGCTCAACCTGCTCCACCTCGGGCGGGCGACCGGTGAGCGCGACCTGGAGCGCACCGCGCTGACCATCGCCGACCTGGTGGCGGACCGGCTCGGCGCCGTCGACAGCGTGCCCGAGATCAGCGGCGGGGCCAACCCCCACGCCGGGCTGATGCGCGGCTCCTCGGGTCCCGCGCTGCTGTTCCTGCGGGCGTACGAGGCCACCGGGGACGCCGCGCTGCTGGAGCACGCGAGCGTCGCTCTTCGCCAGGACCTGCGCCGCTGCACCCGCCGCGACGACGGGCAGCTCCAGGTCCAGCAGGGCTGGCGGACCAACCCCTACCTGGACGAGGGATCGGCCGGCATCGGACTGGTCCTCCGCCAGTACCTCGCGCACCGCGAGGACGAGGACTTCCGGCGGGCGCTCGCGGACATCGGTCCCGTCGCGACCCTGGACTACTACGTCCAGTCGGGCCTGTTCGCCGGACGGGCCGGCATGATCGCGGCCCTCGGCGCGGGGCTGCGGCCCGGCCTCGGCCACGCCGCGCCCGAGGTGGCCGACCAGATCGCCCGGCTCGGCTGGCACGCCATGCCGTACGGCGGCGGGCTCGCCTTCCCCGGCAACCAGCTTCTCCGGCTCTCGATGGACCTCGCCACCGGTACGGCCGGCGTGGTCCTCGCACTGGGCACCGTGCTGCACGACCGGCCGGTGGCCCTTCCCCTGATCTCCCCGCCCGGCGACCCCGCCGGGACGGTGGACCCGACGAGCGACGAAAGGAGGTGACTTACATGGCGCTTCTGGACCTTCAGGAGATGGAGATCCCGGGTGGCGGCCACGGCGGCGGCGGTGGCAGCAACCTCAGCCTCTTGGGGTGCACCCCCCACGAGAACAGCAGCCTCAGCATCCTCTGCGGCAACTGATCACCCGGAAAATCCATACGAAAGGGCGTAACCGAAATGGCGCTTCTCGACCTGCAGGACATGGAAGCCCCCACCGGCGGCGGCGGCGGTGGCGGTGGCAGCAACCTGAGCCTCCTGGGGTGCACCCCCCACGAGAACAGCAGCCTCAGCCTGCTCTGCGGCAACTGACACATCGCCTGGAGCGGCCCTGTCCGGCCGCTCCAGGCCTGTTCATTCCCGGATCCCCCGGAAGGAAAACCCTCGATGCCGGACGCCCAGGCGCAAGGCGGCCAGGTGACCGGCACCGACCGGAGCCTGGCGGCGGACCGGCTCCTGTTCGAGGTGCTGCACCGCAGTGGCCGCTGGCCCGTGGTGTACGCCGTGACCGCGCTGGCCGGCGCCGTGGTCGAGCTCCTGCTCCCCGGCGCGCTGGGCCGCGCGGTCGACCTGCTCGTCACCCCCGGCGCAGGCGTCGCCGACGCCCTCCTGCTGTGCGCGTCGCTCGTCGTCACGGTGGTCGCCTGCGACGCCGTGGCGGTGCTCGCGGCCGGTTCGGGCGGCGCGCAGGCCTCCCGCTGGCTGCGGCGGCGCGTGGTGCGGCACGTGCTGGCCGTCGGCCCCGCGATCTCCCGGCGCTTCCCGGCCGGCGACCTCGTGACCAGGGCGGGGGCCAACACCGAGGAGGTGGGGGCCGCCCCCGAGGCGCTGATCACGGCCGTGGCCCTGCTCGTGCCCGCGGCCGGTTCCCTTATCGCCCTGGCGCTCATCGATCCCTGGCTCGCCGTGGCGTTCTCGGTCGGGCTGGCCCTGATCGGGGTGGTCCTGCGCGCGTTCCTGCGGGAGACGACGGCCGTCGCCACGGGCTACCAGGAGGCGCAGAGCGACATCGCCTCGCGGCTGATCGACGCGCTCTCCGGGGCGCGCACCATCGCCGCCGCGGGGACCGAGGACCTGGAGACCAGGCGCGTGCTGAAGCCGCTGCCGCGCCTGCGTGCCCACGGCCTCGCCCTGTGGCGCGTCAACGCCCGCGCCGGCGTCCAGGCGGCCATCGTGGTCCCGCTGCTGGAGACGGCGGTGATCGGGGTGGGCGGGCTCCGGCTGGCGGCGGGAGAGCTGAGCGTCGGCGAGCTGTTCGCGGCGGCGCGGTACGCGGTACTCGGCGCGGGCATCGGCTCGGCGCTCGGCTACCTCAACAGGCTCGGACGGGCCCGCTCGGCGGCCCGGCGCGTCCTTCACGTCCTCCACGAGCCCGCCATGGCCTACGGCGAGGAGCTCCCGCCCGGGGAGCCCGAGGCCTCCGGGCACGACGTGCCGCGTCAGAACGGGCCGGGCACGTACCAACCGGCCGGCCACGACGGGGGGCGCGGGCGGCTGGAGCTGCGGGATGTCACCGTGCGCGTGGACGGCAGGCCCGTGCTGCGCGACCTCGACCTCGTCGTCCCCGGAGGCGCCGTGGCGGCCGTGGTCGGCAGGTCGGGAAGCGGCAAGTCCCTTCTCGCCGCCGTCGCCGGGCGGCTGGCCGACCCGGATGAAGGCGAGGTCCTGCTGGACGGGGTGCCACTGCGCCGCCTCAGCCGCGCCGCGCTGCGCCGCGCCGTCGGCTACGCGTTCGAACGCCCCGTGCTCTTCGGTTCCACCCTCGCCGAGGCGATCTCCGTGGGACGCCCTCTGGAGGCGGCCCAGACCGCCGCCGTGGCCGCGGCGCCCGACCCGTTCATCCGCAAGCTCCCGCGCTCGTACGGCACTCCGGTCGACGAGGCCCCCATGTCGGGAGGCGAGAGGCAGCGCGTCGGGCTGGCCAGGGCGTTCGCGCACGGCGGGCGGCTGCTCATCCTCGACGACGCCACCTCCAGCCTGGACACCGTCACCGAGTACCAGGTGGCCAGGGCGCTCACCGAGGAGCTGCGCGACCGTACGCGGCTGATCGTCGCCCACCGCGCGGCGACGGCCGCACGCGCCGACCTGGTCGTCTGGCTGGAGGCCGGGCGGATCCGGGGGCGTGGCCCCCACGAGGTGCTTTGGCGCGACCCCGCCTACCGCGCGGTGTTCCAGGTCGCGGAGCGGTGATGGAGGTCCGCGACCTGCTGTGGGAGGCGCTGCGGCGGCGGCCGCGGCACCTGGCGCGGCTGCTCGGTTGGTCGTTCGCCGAGGCGGCGCCGTCGTTCGCCTCCGGCCAGGCCATCGCGCACGCGCTGGACGACGGGTTCTCCGCCGGTCGTCCGATGACCGGCCTCGGGTGGCTGGCGATGCTGGCCGCCGCCTGGCTGGCCGCGGCGGTGGGCGCGCGGCAGGTGCTCCTGGCGATCGCCGGGATCGTGGAGCCGTTCCGCGACACGCTGTTGCGCCGGGTGGTCGACGGCACGCTGCACCGCGCGGCCTCCTCGGGGGTGCGGCCGGACAGCGCCGCCGTGGCGCGGCTCAACCGCCAGGTCGAGCTGGCCAGGGACTCCTTCGGCGCCGTGATCGCCGTGGTCAGGTCGTTCCTGTTCTCGGTGGTGGGGGTGGTGCTGGGCGTGCTGACGCTGATGGGCGCCGTGCTGCCCCTGGTGATCCTGCCCCTGGTGGCGGGCCTGGCGCTCTTCCTGATGTCCCTGCCCGCCATGGCGAGGCTCCAGCGGGATCTCATCCTGGCCGAGGAGCGCACCTCGGCGTCGGTGGCCGCCATGGTGGACGGCCTGCGGGACGTGATCGCCTGCGGGGCCGAGGAGCGCGTGGCCGCCGGTGTCGAGCGGGACGTGGACCACCAGGCCCGTACGAGCCGGTCACTGGCCCGGCTCACCGCCGTCCGCACGCTCTCGCTGGCGGTGGGCGGGTGGCTGCCCATCCTGATGGTGCTGGCCGCCACGCCTTCACTGGTCCGCGGCGGCGCGACGACCGGGATCATCCTCGGCACGCTCACCTACGTGGCACAGTCGCTGACGCCCGCGCTCGGCAGCCTCGTGCAGGGCGTCGGCGTCAACGGCGTGCGCCTGGTGGTGGCCCTCGAACGCATCGCCAGTACGAGCACGCGTCCCCCTGCGGCGGCGCCGGGTACGGCGCGGATGCCGGCGGGCACGCTGCTGCGGCTGCGCGGGGTCACGTTCGCGTACGGCCCAGGCGCCGAACCGGTGATCTCCGACCTCGACCTCGCCGTGCCCGACGGCGACCATCTCGCCGTCGTCGGCCCGAGCGGGATCGGCAAGTCCACGGTGGCCGCGCTGGTCGCCGGGATCCTCCGGCCGCGCGACGGACGGATCGTCATCGGCGGGGTCCCCGTCGAGAACCTCGGCCGCGCAGACCTGTGCCGGGCCCGCGTCCTCATCCCGCAGGAGGCGTACGTCTTCCGGGGCACGCTGGGCGAGAACCTGACCTACCTGGCGGACGAGCCCTCCGCGTCGGACATCGACAAGGCGGTGGACGCGGTCGGCATGACCGATCTGGCGCGCAGGCTGGGCGGTTACGCGGCCGAGGTCGATCCCTCCGAGCTGTCGTCGGGGGAACGCCAGCTCATCGCCCTCACCCGGGCCTACCTGTCGCCCGCGAGGCTGGTCCTGCTCGACGAGGCGACCTGCCACCTGGACCCGGCGGCCGAGGCGCGGGCCGAGGAGGCGTTCGCGGCCCGCGACGGGACGCTCGTCGTCATCGCCCACCGCCTCACCTCGGCCCTGCGCGCCCGGCGGGTGCTGGTCATGGACGGCACGCGGGCCCAGGTGGGCACGCACGAGGAGATGGTCGCGGCTTCGCCGCTCTACCGGGATCTGATGGGCCGCTGGGAGGCCCCGGTCACGCCCGAGGCCTGACCGCCGCCACACCCATGTCAGAGTAAAAAGCGCACATTCGATATAAAATAGCCTTATATCACCCCACGTAGGGGTATGTGGTGGATTGACGCCAGTTGTGCCTTCCTATTCGGCAACGCAGGCGAGTCCTGCTGGAACGGAGGACAACAAGGTGAGCGCACAGATGAACGAGACGCCGGGCCGGTCGCCCGACGCCGGGGCCGTCCATACGGGACCGCAGCGCGGAAGCGCGGAACTCGACAGCGAGCGGGGCAGGACCACGATCGCCGACGCCGTGGTGGCGAAGATCGCTGGTATGGCGGCCCGGGAGATCTCCGGGGTGTACGCCCTCGGCGCCGGCATGTCACGGGCCCTCGGCGCCGTACGCGAGCGTCTGACCGGGGGGACCGGAGGCGCCTCCCAGGGGGTCTCCGTCGAGGTGGGCGAGCGCCAGACGGCGATCGACCTCGATGTGATCGTCGAGTACGGGGTGTCGATCCCCGATCTGGCGGCGGGCGTCCGCCGCAACGTGATCGACGCTGTGGAGGGCATGTGCGGCCTTGAGGTCACCGAGGTCAACATCCACGTGGACGACCTCCACCTGCCCGGCGACGAGGCGGCCGAGCCGCAGGAGGCCCGCGTCCGATGAAGCCTCCGACCGGCGCACGGGGGACGCCGGGGACGGCGCGCCCCGGGGACACGCCCGGAACCGGGCGGCGCGCGGGTACGACCGGCGAGACGCCCGAGCGGCCGGGTACGGCGCGAGAGGTGCCCGAGGAGCGGCTGGCGGACCGCGTCGCCGACGCGGTGCGGGCCTGCCCGGACGTCGCCTCCCTGGCCGGGGGCCCTGTGGCCACCTACCTCTCCGGCCGCACGGTGCCGGGGGTGGCCGTCCGCGAAACCGAGGTGGAGGTCGCCGTGGTCGTCCGGTACGGACGGCCGCTGGCCGAGATCGCCGCCGAGGTACGTGACGCCGTCGGTCCTCTGGCGCCCGGACTGCCCATCCACGTGCGCATCACCGACATCGGCGAGCCCGGCAAGCCCCGGGACGACCAGGAGACCGGCGCCCGGAAGGACACGACCGGGAGCGAACGACCCGAGAACGACATCGGCGCGACCGCGAACGACGCGGCCTCCCCCGAGGGACCGGGAGACACCCCGGCATCCCCGTGAGCGGCGCCGCCGGACCCGGCGAGCGTCTCTGCGCAGTGGAAGGTGAGCGATATGGAAGAATCCCGCTTCTGGCCGGCGGTCGGCCTGCTGTTCGGCACCGCGCTCGGATTCGCCGTGGTGGTCGGCGGCCTGACCGCGTTCCTCATCGTGCTGGTCCTCGGCATCCTCGGGTTCCTGGTCGGCCGCGCGCTGACCGGCGAGCTCGACATGAGCGGACTGCTGGGCGGCCGGAGACGGTCGTGAACACCGAGAGCCACGCTCCGGGCGGATCCGGCCCGGGCCCGGCCCCGCGGGGGGCCGCCGGGCCGCCGGAGGCCCGCGGGCGCACCGACATCTCCGACCGGGTGCTGGAGCGCATCGCCGCCCACGCGGTGAGCGAGGTGGACCAGGTCGGCGGGGCCGCCGCGCCCCGGCCGCTCGGGCGCGCCACGCCCGGTGCCGCTCCCCGGGTGAGCGCCCACGCCGACGGGCGGCTCGCGATCGTACGGGTGAGGATGTCGGTGACGTATCCGGCGCCGATCAGGCAGGTCGTCCACCGCGTGCGCGACCACGTGGCGGCGCGTGTCCACGAGCTGACCGGCCTGGACGCCCGGCAGGTCGACATCGACGTCACCCGGCTCGTCCACCCTGCCGAGGAAGGAAGGCGCGTGCTGTGACCTCGCCGGAGCTCCACCACGACGCCGGCCGGGATCCCGGGACCGCACCTCTGGTCCCGCCCGCCGACGAGAAGGCCCAGCGGCGGGCGGCGGTTCACGCCTTCCGTCCCCGCCGGACGGTGCCGGCGGTCGTGACCTCGTTGCTGCTGGCCGCCGCCGCGCTGGTGACCTTCGTCGGGGCGGTGGCGGCGCTGGCGCGCGGGCGGGCCCAGGTGCCGCCGCTGACCTGGCTCGCCCCTGTCGGCCGGACCCACTGGAGCGACCCCGCGGCCCTCACCACGGCGGCGGTCGCCTGCCTCCTCGGCATCCTGCTTCTCGTCCTCGCGCTGACCCCGGGACGCCCCCGGGCGATCCCGATCGCGTCGGAGGACCCGCGGACGGTCACCGGCATCACCCGTACCGGGCTGAGCCGCCATCTCGCGACCGTCGCCGCGAAGGTGGACGGGGTGTCGCGCGCGCGGGTCCGCCTGCGCCGCGACCGCGTGCACGTGACGGCCGCGACCCCGCTTCGCGACGCGAGCGGGCTTCCCGACGAGGTCACGCAGGCCGTCGTGACGCGCCTGGAAGAGCTGCGCCCGCTGAGGCCGGTGCGCGTCCGCGTCACCGTACGCCAGAGAGGGGACTGAGCCGGTGAGCAACGACCGCCACACCGCCCGCGTCAACCGCGCCGGCATGTTCATCGTGGGCCTGATCCTGCTGGCGGCCGGGGCCGCCGCGCTCGCACGCGGGCTCGGGCTCCGCGTCCTCGGGCCGCGACACGACCAGGTGGTGTCCCAGCAGGTCGCCGCCTACGCCGCCGGCCACGCGTGGTTCTGGCCCGCTCTGGCCGTCCTCGCGCTGGTGGTCGAGCTGCTGGCGCTGCGCTGGTTCCTGCTCCAGGGCCGCCTCGACACCCTCCGGTACCTGAACCTGGAGCCCGATCCCGGCCACGGTGCCACGCACCTGTCCGCGCGGGCCACCGTGAGCGCGCTGGAGGACGACGTC
>NZ_JBEZFH010000083.1:0-28391 GCF_040649355.1 Sphaerisporangium sp. NPDC049002
TCGGCATTGGCGTCTCCCAGGTAGGCGCTGATGACGCGGGGGTCATGCCGGATCTCGGCGTACGGGCCCTCGACCAGCACGCGGCCGCTCTGCAGCTCCGGCCGCCCTGCACGAGGGCCAGGCCGGGGAACCGCTCGCGGACCGCCGCCACCAGCGTCGTCCACGCCTCGTCCTGCCTGGCCGGTGACCCCGGCGCGCGGGCGCCGGCGACCCTGAAGGGCTGCAGGACCCGCGCGACCGTACCCCCAATGGCGGACACCGCGTCGCGCACGGCCAGCAGGTCGGGCGCCTCGACTCCCCCCGCGGACCCGTGTGTGAGGACGAACAGGAACCGTGGCCGGGGTACCTCGTCCACCTCCACGATCGCCGGGCCTGCGGGTGTCACGATGCGCATGGCCGACACGCTACCCGCGGAGAACATCTCTCCTACTCCTGGGGGATGCCCCACCGGTGCGTCTGTGCCAGATTAGGAGGGTGCCGGACAACTCTCTCCCCCGCGACGAGCTTCGCGCCACCGTCGAGGCCCGTCGTGACCTCGGTCCCGACTACGAGCACGCGCTGATCGAGTCCTTCCTGGAGAAGATCGACTCCACGATCGACGCGCGGGTGCGGTCGGAGGTCACGGCCCAGAACGGCTACCAGGGCCACCCTGGGCCCGGTGGCTTCGCCGGGCCGCATGGCGCTCCCCCGGGCCAGGCCAAGCCGCACAAGCAGGGGGACGGCACGATCCCCATCGCCCTCGGGTCGCTGGGCATCGGCGTCCCGCTGACGGCGATCGCCGCCACGCAGGCGGGCCTCGCCGGGCTGTTCCTCGCCTGGACCGGCATCGTCCTGGTCAACCTCGCCGCGGCGTTCGGCCGCCGCCGCCGCTGAGCCGCCGCCTCACGCAGGGCATCAGGGGTGAGGGCGCCGCCTAGCCGCCGTCCCCGGCGGGCTCGTCGTCACGGTGCAGGCGCAGGCGCACCTGCTCGGCCACACCCTCGTCGGGATGCTCCAGGCCGTACGTCCACACCGTCTCGGCGTCGGCGTCGCGCCCGCGCAGCGGGAGGGTGCGGGCGAGGAGCTCGATGGCGAGGGCCGCGCTGTCGGTGTCCTGGCCGCCCTCGGCGGCGGCGGCGAACTCCCCGCAGGCCATGTCGAGGTGGGCGATGCCGAGCAGCACCCGCAGGCGGCCGGAGTCGGCGACGCCGGGCACGTCGAGCGCCTCGATCAACACGTCGGCGGCCTCCCCGGGCTCGCCCTCGGCCAGCAGGTACTCGGCGAGCCGCTGCGCGGCCAGGGAACCCGCATCGGGGTCGCGGGTGGCGAGCGCCGCCCGCAGCGACCCCTCGGCCTCGCGGTCGTCCCCCTGGCTCACGGCGATGCGCGCCAGCGCCAGGTGTGCGGCGGGCAGGTAGGCCGGGGTGCCGACGCCGATCACGGCCTGCCAGGCGGCACGCGCCTGGTCGGCCATGTCGTCCCTCTCGAACCCGCGCGCCAGGTGGCAGGCCGCCTGGGCGGCGTACTCGGGGTGTCCGGTGGCAAGGGCCGTACGGGCCGCTGCCCTGGCCCCTGCCACGTCGCCGCGCTGCTCCAGCACCACGGCGAGACCGACGGCCGCCTGGGCACGGTCGGCCTCCTGCTCGTCGGCGACCAGCTCGGTGAAGATCTCGGCCGCGGCGTCGAGCTCACCGCTCTCGGCCAGCCTCCGCGCGTCGTCGATCGACCGCCCGGACTGCACCTCGTGCGCCGCCATCGGGACCTCTTCTCCGGATAGGGGGTTCCCGGGCCTCGCGACGCGGGCGCGCCGTCGCGCGCGACATATTATGCCGATGCGGACGGGCGCCCGAGGCTCGTCGCCTAGTCTTCGTATGCCTCCAGCGGGGGGCAGGAGCACACGAGGTTGCGGTCGCCGTACGCCTGGTCGATGCGGCGGACCGGTGACCAGTACTTCGCCTCGCGGAGAGCCGCCACGGGGTAGGCCGCCTCGGTGCGGGTGTAGGGGTGGGCCCAGTCGTCGGCCGCCAGGCAGTCGGCCGTGTGCGGGGCGTTGCTCAGCGGGTTGTCAGCCCTGTCGTAGGCTCCGGAGGCGACCTTGGCGATCTCCTCGCGGATGGCGATCATGGCGTCGCAGAACCGGTCGAGCTCGGCGAGGTCCTCGCTCTCGGTCGGCTCGATCATCAGGGTGCCCGCCACCGGGAACGACATGGTGGGCGCGTGGAAGCCGTAGTCGACCAGGCGCTTGGCGACGTCGTCGACCGTGACGCCGGTCTCCTTGGTGATCTGGCGCAGGTCGACGATGCACTCGTGCGCGACCAGGCCCTCGCGGCCGGTGTAGAGCACCGGGTAGTGCGGGGCGAGTCGCCGCGCCAGGTAGTTGGCCGACAGGATCGCCTGCTCGGTGGCCGCCTTGAGCCCGTCGGCGCCCATCATCCTGACGTAGGCCCACGAGATCGGCAGGATGCCGGCCGACCCGAAGGGCGCGGCCGAGACCGGGCCCACCGGGCTGTCCTCCAGCGGGTGGCCGGGCAGGTAGGGCGCCAGGTGGGAGCGGACCGCCACCGGGCCCACGCCGGGACCTCCGCCGCCGTGCGGGATGCAGAAGGTCTTGTGGAGGTTCAGGTGGGAGACGTCCGCGCCGAACGATCCGGGCTTGGCCAGCCCGACCAGGGCGTTGAGGTTGGCGCCGTCGACGTAGACCTGCCCGCCGGCCTCGTGGACCCGGTCGCAGATCTCGGTGATCGTCTCCTCGAACACGCCGTGCGTGGAGGGGTAGGTCACCATGATCGCCGCCAGGCGGTCGCGGTGTTTGTCGATCTTGGCGATGAGGTCGGGGACGTCGACGTTGCCGTCGTCGTCGCAGGCGACCACGACGACCCGCATGCCCGCCATGACGGCGCTGGCGGCGTTGGTGCCGTGGGCCGACGACGGGATGAGGCAGACGTCGCGCTCGTTGTCGCCGTTGGCCCTGTGGTAGGCGCGGATCGCGAGCAGGCCGGCGAACTCGCCCTGGGAGCCCGCGTTGGGCTGCAGCGAGACGGCGTCGTACCCGGTGACCTCGGCCAGCCAGCCCTCCAGGTCCTTGATGAGCCGCAGGTAGCCCTCCACCTGGTCGGCCGGGGCGTAGGGGTGGATCCCGGCGAGCTCGGGCCAGCTGATCGGCTCCATCTCGGTCGTGGCGTTGAGCTTCATCGTGCAGGAGCCCAGCGGGATCATCGACCGGTCGAGCGCGATGTCCTTGTCCTGAAGTTTCCGGAGATAGCGGAGCATCGCCGTCTCGGAGCGGTGGGAGTGGAACACCGGGTGGGTCAGGAAGTCCGTGGTGCGCAGCAGCTCGGCGGGCAGCGCGTCGGAGGTGGCGGTGTCCAGGTCGTCCAGCACGATGCCGGTGAGGCCGAACGCCTCCCAGACCGCCCGGAGGTCGTCGGCCGTGGTCTTCTCGTCGCAGGAGACGCCCACGTGGTCGGCGTCGGCGAGGCGCAGGTTGACGCCCCTGTCGCGGGCCGCCGCGACGATCTCGGCGGCACGGCCGGGGACGCGGGCGAGCACGGTGTCGAAGAAGTCGTCGTGCGCGATCTCGACGCCGGCGCCGCGCAGCCCGGCCGCGAGGACGGCGGCGTGCCGGTGGGTGCGCTGGGCGATGCGCCGGAGCCCCTCGGGGCCGTGGTAGACGGCGTACATGCCGGCGATCACGGCCAGCAGCACCTGCGCCGTGCAGATGTTGCTCGTGGCCTTCTCCCTGCGGATGTGCTGCTCGCGGGTCTGCAGGGCCAGGCGGTACGCGGGGCGCCCGTCGGCGTCCTGCGACACCCCGACCAGGCGGCCGGGCATCTGCCTCTGGAGCCCCTCGCGGACCGCCATGTACGCGGCGTGGGGGCCGCCGAACCCGAAGGGCACGCCGAAGCGCTGGGAGGAGCCCACGGCGATGTCGGCGCCCATGGAGCCGGGCGCCTCGACCAGCGTCAGCGCGAGAAGGTCGGCGGAGGCGACCACCAGCGCGCCGCGGGCGTGGGCCTCGTCGGCGACGGCGCGGAAGTCCTTGATCTCGCCACTCGCGCCCGGGTACTGGACGAGCACGCCGAACAGCTCGCCGCCGGGCAGGCCCTGGCGGAGGTCGGCCTCGGCGAGCTCGATGCCGAGCGGCTCGGCGCGGGTGGCCAGCACGGCCTTGGTCTGCGGGAGGGCGTCGGCGTCCACGACGAACACCGGGCTCTTGGCCCGCCCGGCGCGGCGGGCCAGCGTCATGGCCTCCGCCGCGGCCGTGGCCTCGTCGAGCAGCGAGGCGCCGGCGACGTCCAGCCCGGTCAGGTCGCTGATCACGGTCTGGAAGTTCAGCAGGGCCTCAAGGCGTCCCTGCGAGATCTCCGGCTGGTAGGGCGTGTAGGCGGTGTACCAGCCCGGGTTCTCCAGCAGGTTGCGCCGGATGACCGCGGGGGTGATCGTGTCGTGGTAGCCGAGCCCGATCATCGAGGTCAGCACCTGGTTGCGGGAGGCGAGCGCCCGCAGCTCGGCGATGGCCTCGGTCTCGCTCGCCGCCTCGGGCAGGTCGAGCGGGCCCTCCGCGCGGATCGTCCCGGGCACCGCCAGGGCGATCAGGTCGCCGACCGACTCGTAACCCACCGCCTCCAGCATGCGCGCCTGATCGGCGTCCGCGGGGCCGATGTGCCGGGTGGCGAAGGGCGGTGCGGACAGGTCGCGAAGCGGTGACCGATCGGTCATGGGGCCCTCCTGAGGGTGTGGAGACCAGCGCTTGGAGCGCGCGCGTATGCCGGGTCTCCCCCTCTGTCAGCGCGATGTGTCATCGCGACCTGAGAGCTTCATCCCCATAAAAGCGGATTTGCACCGTCGGTGAGACACGCCTGGCGGGCATGTCTACTTTCCAGAGTCGCCTCACCCGTGCGGTACGTGGGCCTGAGAGATTCCGGGGAGGTTGCTCCTTCGGCGCCCGGGTCACACGCCGGCACCGCGTGGAGCGCGGAACCGGCCCGTGCCAGGGACTCTCCCGCACAGGGTCATAAGCCTTGCGCCAATCGTACCGTCCCGCCCCGACTTAGGGGCTACCCCTATTGCCCGGGTTTGCCGTACTTTGCCCCTGACCTGCGGGTTCACGAAGATCCAGCCCCGTCCCCACGGGATCTCCACTCACACAGTGGCCGGGGTCACCCTGTCTTGCGGGCCTTCCTGCGCCGAGCCAGCTCGTCACCCGGGTGCTCCTCCGTGGAGGTCCGGTCGGCCGGCTCCGCGCGTTCCCCCGGCAGCTCCGCCAGGGATCCCTCGACCTCGCGCCAGACCCCGCCCAAGGCGATGCCGAACACGCCCTGGCCGCCTTCGAGCAGATCTATCACCTCGTCGGCCGAGGTGCACTCGTAGACGCTCACGCCGTCGCTCATCAGCGTGATCTGCGCCAGGTCGTTGACCCCGCGCTCCCGCAGATGCTGCACGGCGGTGCGTATCTGCTGGAGCGACACCCCGGTGTCGAGCAGGCGCTTGACCACCTTGAGAACGAGGATGTCGCGGAAGCTGTAGAGCCGTTGCGACCCCGAGCCCTGCGCCGCCCGTACCGACGGCTCGACCAGCTGGGTTCTCGCCCAGTAGTCGAGCTGGCGGTAGGTGATGCCGGCCGCCGAGCACGCCGTCGGGCCGCGGTATCCCACGTCGGCGGGCAGCGACGCCGGCCGCTCGTCGAACAACAGGCCCTGCTCGCCCGCGCGCTCCCGCGCCGACTGGCGCTGGGCCGGATCATGCTGGCCGGCCGTCTTTCCCTCGCCGCTGCTGACCGCCACTGCGGACCTCCGGCTTTCTCTCATCCCACGGTCTGATCTGGGGGTTCGTGAATTACAACCGTGGTTTCCCTTGCACCGTAGGACTGGCGCGATGCTCAGTCAACGATCCCGCCCGGCGCGTCGTGAAGCGTAAATGCCCGATATGGCTAACCCGCACGACCGAAGTCCTCGGGCGTGATCGTGTCCAGGAACTCACGGAACTTCTCGACCTCGTCCTCCTGATCATCAGGGATGATGACGCCGGCCTCGCGCACGACATCCTCGCTGGCGAAGATGCTGGCACCGGTGCGAAGAGCCAACGCGATCGAGTCGGATGGGCGTGCGCTCACCTCGACACCGTTGGAGAACACCAGGTCAGCGAAGAAGATCCCGTCGCGCAGGGCCACGATGTTGACCGTCTGCAGCCGCACGCCGAGAGCTTCGATCACGTCCTTGAACAAGTCGTGGGTGAGCGGCCGGGGTGGCGGCTCCTCTGCCTGTGCCAGAGCGATGGCCGTGGCCTCGGTCATCCCAATCCAGATCGGCAGATAACGCTCACCCTTCGCCTCCTTGAGCAGGACGATGGGCTGGTTGGAGGGCATCTCGACACGGACCCCCACGACCTCCATCTGCAACACAGGCTGCTCCGTCTCATTGGGTCGCCGGCCCGCTCCGGGCCCGTTCCCTTGCGGCTCTCGGCTCGCGGCGTGACCATCGCCGCAAAATTCAACGTAACATCCCCGCACCCCGAAATGTCCGGGCGCCTCCTTCAGCGGCCCAGAATGCCCCTCAGACCGCCCCGCACCAGGGCGGCGTGCAGCTCCAGGAGCAGGGCGGAGAGCTCGCGAGCGGTCTCCTCGGCCTGATCGACGGCGCCGGGGGCGCGGCGGCGCAGCAGCGGCGCCACGGCCTGCTCCACGAGCCCCGCCTCGCGCTCCGCGGCGGCCCTCAGCACCCGCAGGTGGCGGGGGTGCAGCCCGAACCTTCCGAGCGCCCCTGAGGCCCTGGCGACGGTGAGGGCCTCGGCGTCGTACCACCGCGCGACCGGGGTCAGCAGGCCGTAGTCCTCCAGCTCCACGAGGGTCTCCTCGTCGAGGGCCGCGGCCTCCAGAAGCTCGGCGCGGCTCAGCCGGATCTCGGCGACCGGCGGCTCGGCCCCGACTGCGCGGGGCCGGGTGACGCCGTCGCGCTCGGCGGTGTCCAGGTGGTCCTTGATCACGCGCAGCGGAAGGTAGCGGTCACGCTGGGCGGTGAGGATGTAGCGCAGGCGCTCGACGTCGGCGTGGGTGAACTTGCGGTACCCCGAAGGGGAGCGCTGGGGCTCGATGAGCCCCTCGCCCTCGAGAAAGCGGATCTTGGAGACGGTGACGTCGGGGAAGTCGCCCCGCAGGATCTCGAGGACTTCCCCGATGCTCATGAACGCCCTGGCTGCCTGCGCGCCCATCACCGTTCCTCCTCACCCACGCGTGAGGAACACCAGCCGGAACTTGCCGATCTGGACTTCGTCGCCGCCGGAGAGCGGTAGCTCCTCGATGCGCTCCCGGTTGACGTAGGTGCCGTTGAGGCTGCCGACGTCCCTGGCGGTGAAGTAGTCGCCCCGCCGGTAGAACTCCGCGTGCCTGCGCGAAACGGTCACGTCGTCGAGGAAGATGTCGCTCTCGGGGTGACGGCCCGCCGTGGTGAGGTCGCTGTCGAGCAGGAACCGGCTCCCGGCGTTGGGCCCGCGCATCACGACCAGCAGGGCCGTGCCGGCCGGCAGCTGCTCGACCGAGGCCCGATCGGGGATGAGCGTCTGTCCCGTCGCGTCGCCGTCCATCGCCTCGATCCCACTGAGTGAGATCGTGGAGGTGGTGTCCCCCGGCGTGTTTTCGACACGACTCAGCGGCGACCCGCACCGTGAGCAGAAACGGGCGTCGTCAGGGTTGGCATGACCGCACTGCGTGCAGTAGACGCTCGGCATCGATCGGCTCGGCCTCCTACCGCGAAGTCGCGGCGACGGTGCTCTGTGCGGCGTGCCTCGGTTCTTCGCTTCTCATAGTTGCTCAGACTGCGAATGCCGCAACTTACGCTGATGAGTCGCAAAGGTCAAGATGAGGGCAGGCTCGCGGGTTCGGACATGCTGCTGGTGGGGCTCGCTCGGTCCTCGCTGACGGGGGCTCGCGTATCTCCTGACGGCGCTCGCCCCTCGTTCCTTCCGACCCGGCTCGCCACGCCGGTCCAAAGCTACCGCCCGCGCCGCCCTCCGGTCCATGCGGCGCGCCGTTCAAATGTGACCGGAAACGGCCGGTTCGGGGCAGAACGCTCCCGTTGCCGGGGCGGGCGCTCAGGTGCCCGCGGCGTGCTCCACCACCCGCGCCCAGCGCTCCAGGAGGCCCTGTGCCACGTCCAGGTCGTCCCCTTCCGCCCAGATACGGGTCACGGCCTCCGAGGGGTCGGGGAGGATCAGGGCCCAGCCTCCGTCCTCCTCGACCACGCGCACGCCGTCGGTGGTGTCGAGGTGGTACCCGTCGGCCGCCTCGACGACCGACCGCATGACCGCCCCCTTGGCGGCCCACGGGGTCGGAACCGTGCGTTTGAGCATCTTCGCCTGCGGGATGCGGGCGTCGATCTGGCTCAGCGACAGCCGGGTGCGGGCCACCAGCCCGAGGATGCGCAGGAAGGCGGCCAGGCCGTCGACCGTGGGCGCGAACTCCGGCACGATGAAGCCGCCGCGCCCGTCCGCCGCGAAGATCAGATCGGGGTCGGCAGCCGCCGAGGTGAGGGCGTCCAGGGCCGTGGAGGTCCACTGCACCTGCGCCCCGTGGAACCGGCACACCTGCTCGGCCACGCGGGTGGTGGTCACGGGCAGGGCCACCCGGCCGCCGCGTCGCTCGGCCGCGACCAGGTCGAGGACGACCAGCTGCGCCCGCTCCTCGCTGATCAGCTGGCCCATCTCGTCGACCAGGGAGACGCGCTCCCCCACCGGGTCGAAACGTACGCCGAAAGCGGCCCTGGAGGACCCCACGAGCTCCGCCAGGCGCTGGAGGTCCCTGCGGCGCTCGGCGAGCGTCTCGGTCGGCGAGGCGTCGTCCAGGCGGTTGTTGACGGTGAGGACGTCCACCCCGACGCGGCCGAGCAGGCTCGGGAGCACCAGGGAGGAGGTGCCGCCCGCGCAGTCGATGACGACCTTCATCTCGGCGTCGCGCACGCCGGACATGTCGACCCAGCGCAGCAGCTCGCGGGTGTAGTCCTCCACGGCCCTGGCGGGGAAGCTCAGCTCCGCGATCTCGCCGGGGAAGGCGCGCCGGAACTCCTGCCGGGAGAAGACGCGCTCCAGCTTGCGCTGCGCGCCCTGCGACAGGTCGGCGCCGTTCTCGTCCATGAAGATGATGTCGACGCTCTGGGGGTCACCTGGGGTGGTGCGAAGGGCGATGCCGCCCGAGGCGGTCTCGTTGGAGGTGTGGAAGCGCGCGACGGGCAGCGGGGCGGCCTCCAGGTCGAGCACGTTGATCGCGCTCGCGGTCAGCGCGCTGATGACCGCGCGCTTGAGGGCGCGGGCGGCGCGGGAGGAGTCGCGCGAGGTGATGACCGACGCGCCCTTCTTCAGGGTGGTGGCGTACGCGCTGGCCAGGCGCACGCACAGCTCGGGGGTGATCTCGACGTTGACGAGGCCGGAGACCCCGCGCGGCCCGAACAGGCTTCGCTGGCCGCGCGACTCCCAGATCACGCTGGTGTTGACGACCGCGCCCGCCTCGATCGTCTTGAAAGGGTAGATCTTGACGCCGGAGGAGACGTAGGCCTCGGACTCGATCACGCACTCGTCGCCGACGACGGCGTTCTCCTCGATGCGCGCGCCGGTCATCACGTCAGTGTTCTTGCCGATCACGCAGCCGCGCAGGTGGGCGCTCGGCCCGATGTAGACGTTGTCGTGGACGACGGCGCGGTGCAGGAACGCGCCCTCCTTCACCACGACGTTGTCGCCGAGGACGGTGTACTCCCGCAGTTCGGCGCCCGCCTCGACCTTGGCGTAGCCGCCGATGTAGAGCGGGCCCTTCAAGATGGCGTCGGGGTCGACGGAGGCGCCCTCGGCGACCCAGACGCCCGGGGAGAGCTCGAAGCCGTCGGCGTCCAGCTTGACCCGGCCCGACAGGGCGTCCGCCTGCGCCTTGAGGTAGCTCTCGTGGGTGCCGACGTCCTCCCAGTAGCCGCCGGTGATGTACCCGTACAGCGGCGCGCCCTGGGCCAGCAGCTTGGGGAAGACGTCGGCCGACCAGTCGACCGGGACCCCGGGGGCGACCTCGTCGAGGACCTCCGGCTCCATCACGTACACGCCGGTGTTGACCGTGTCGGAGAAGACCTGCCCCCAGGTGGGCTTCTCCAGGAAGCGCTGCACCCTGCCCTGCTCGTCGACGATGATGATCCCGAACTCCAGCGGGTTCGGCACGCGCTTGAGCCCGATGGTGACGAGGGCGCCGTTCTCCTCGTGGAACCGGATCAGGTCGGTCAGGTCGATGTCGGTCAGCGCGTCCCCGGAGATCACCAGGAAGCGCTCGTCGCGCAGCTTGTCGGCGGCGTTCTTCACGCTTCCCGCCGTGCCGAGCGGGATCTCCTCGGTGGCGTAGTGGAGGCTCATGCCGAGCTCGTCGCCGTCGCCGAAGTAGTTGCGCACCAGGGCGGCCAGGAACTGGACGGTGACGACGGTCTCGGTGAAGCCGTGCCGCTTCAGCAGGCGGAGCACGTGCTCCATGATCGGCCGGTTGACCACGGGAAGTAGGGGTTTGGGCTGGTTGGCGGTCATCGGCCGCAGCCGAGTCCCCTCCCCGCCCGCCATCACGACGGCCTTCACAGATCACCCTCCGTCTGTTTCGTCACGGTGGGCACACGGTCACGCTCGCGCGGGCAGTAGTGGCCGCGGGGACTCGCCGGGACGGGCCCCCACGATCGCTCATGCCCGGCTCGCCCCTCCGATGAGCCGGCGCCCCTGAACCACGTACAGCGCCCCCGCCCACCAATACAGACCTGTTCCCCAGATGGCAAAGGCCCATCCCAAGATCCGGGCTATGTCGGCGTACCAACCGTCGTGGGACGCCAGGAAAAGCAGCGGGAAGGCGTAGAGCAGGTTGGCGGTCGCGGCCTTGCCGAGGAAGTGGACCGGCAGGGCCGACCCGAAACCGTGCCTGCGCAGGACCGGAACGCCGAGCAGCAGCAGGACGTCCCTGCCGACGATCAGGGCGGTCAGCCACCAGGGGATGACCTCGCGCAACGTCAGCCCGATCAGCGTGGCCAGGATGTAGAGCCGGTCGGCGAGCGGGTCGAGCAGCCTGCCCAGCTTGCTGGTCTGGTTCCAGGCCCTGGCCAGCTTGCCGTCGAGCCAGTCGGAGAACCCCGCCGCCATGAGCAGGGCGAGCGCCCACCCGTCGGCCTTGGGCCCCAGAACCAGCCACAGGAACACCGGCACGCCGAGCAGCCGCAGCAGGCTGAGCATGTTCGGAACCGTCCAGATCCGGTCCTCCGCCGATCTCACCCGTGACTCCCCTCGTGAACCTGGTGCCGACCCTAGCCGGTGCGCGGCCCCGGGCGGCGGCGGGGGCGAGCCTGGCCGCGATGCGTATCGTGAAAGGACGCACCCGCGCCCGTTCTCCGGGGACGAATGACGGGATCCTCCTCAAGTCGGAGACGGGGTCCTCCAGGCGATCACGAGATCGGCCGAACGGTGGAAGCAGCAGACCATTTTCTTCTTTAAGGTCGGTGCCATGGCCAATGACGCAGCCGTCTTCTTCGGGCAGTTCATGCGCTCGCCCGGCACCACCGGGGCGGTCGCGCCCAGCTCACAGCGCCTGGCGAGGGTGGTCGCCTCTCCGGTTCCCGAGCGCGGGGACCCCGTCATCGTCGAGCTCGGCCCGGGGACGGGCGTGTTCACCAAGGAGATCCAGCGGCGTCTCGGCGGGCGGGGCCACCACCTGGCCGTCGAGATCAACGCCCGGCTCGCCGTGGGGCTGGCCGAACGGCACCCCGGCGCCAAGGTCGTCGTCGGCGACGCCGCGCACCTGCCCAAGATCCTCGCCAACCACGGGCTCGACCGGGCCGACGTGGTGGTCAGCGGGCTGCCCTGGGCCGCCTTCCCCTCCGCGCTCCAGGACCGGCTGCTGGAGGCGATCCGCGAGACGCTGACGCCCGCGGGGACCCTGACCACCTTCGCCTACCTGCACGCCCGTACGCTGCCGCCGGCGATGCGCTTCCGCCGCCGCCTGCTGGAGGTGTTCGAGGAGGTCGTGCCGAGCCGGACGGTGTGGGGCAACGTGCCTCCGGCCTTCGTCTACCTCGCCAGGCGCCCGCGTTCCTGACCCTCGCACGGCCGCCGGGCTTCGCTCTACCATTGCGCGGCAACGGGAATGGAGTGATCACGGTGGACTTCACGCTTCCGGAGAGCGCCCGCGACGTACAGCGCGGCGTCGCGGACATCTGCTCGCGCTACGACATGGACTACTGGCAGCGGTGCGAGGCGGACAAGCGCTGGCCGGAGGAGGTGTGGTCCGAGCTGGCCAAGGGCGGCTGGCTCGGCCTCGCGGTGCCCGAGGAGTACGGCGGGGGCGGCCAGGGCCTGCTGGAGCTGACCGTGGCGACCGAGACCCTGTCGGCCTCGGGTTCGGCCGGCGGATCGGCGTTCACCTACGTGCTGACCCCCGGCTTCGGCGCGCTGACCATCGCCCGCCACGGCTCGGGCGAGCAGCGGGCGGCGCTGCTCCCGAAGCTCGCCGCAGGCGAGATCGAGACGTGCTTCGCGCTCACCGAGCCCGACGCCGGGTCGAACTCCCTGGCCATCTCGACCTCCGCCCGCCTCGACGGCGGCGAGTACGTTATCAACGGGCAGAAGATCTGGATCACCGGGGTCCAGCGCGCCAGCTGGATGCTGCTGGTCACCCGGACCATCCCGGCGGCCGAGGCCAGGCCGCGCACCAACGGCCTCACGGTCTTCCTGGTGAACGTGCCCGAGGCGGTGGCGGCGGGGCGGCTTTCCTACCGGCCGATCCCGAAGATGGGCGCCAACACCACCCCGTCCAACATGGTCTTCATCGACGACCTGCGGGTGCCCGCCACCAGCGTGCTCGGCGAGGTCGACCAGGGGGCGGCCGTGCTGTGGGACATCCTCAACCCCGAGCGGATCCTGCTGGGCGCCAGCGCCCTAGGCGGCGCGGAGGTGGCGCTGCGCGTCGCGGTCGCCTACGCCAAGGAGCGGGAGGTGTTCGGCCGCCCGATCGGGGCGAACCAGGCCATCGCCTTCCCGCTCGCGCAGGTCAAGGCGAAGATCGAGCTGGCGAGGCTGATGCTCTACAAGGCGGCCTGGCTGTTCGACCGGCGCCTGCCGTGCGGCACCGAGGCCAACATCGCCAAGCTCACCGCCTCGCAGGTCGCCTGGGAGGCGGCCGACCACGCCTTCCAGACGCACGGCGGGATGGCGTACTCCCTGGAGTACCCCGTCGCCCGCCTGCTGGCGGACGCCCGGATCGGCAAGGTGGCTCCCGTCACCGAGGAGCTTCTGCTCAACTACCTGGCGACCCAGGTGCTCGGCCTGCCCCGGAGCTTCTGAGCACGCGGGCCTCTGAGCCGCCGAACCCCGCGCCTCACGGCATGGCGGCCTCGACCAGGGCGTCCACGAGGCGGTTGTCGTCCCCCCGCTCCGGGTGCCACTGGACGCCCACGCAGAACCGGTGGCCCTGGAGCTCCACGCCCTCGACGATCTGGTCGTCGGCCCACGCCACGGCGAGCAGTCCCTCGCCGAGCCGCTTGAGGGCCTGGTGGTGGGGCATCGCGACCTCGATGCGGTCACCGACGGCCTTGCCGACCTTGCTGGAGACGCTCACCTGGATCACGTGCGGCGTGCTTGCGGCGTGCCGCTCGTGGTGGACCGCCTCGGGCAGCCACCGGATCAGGGTGCCACCCAGCGCGACGTTCAGGATGTGCATGCCGCGCGCCACGCCGAGCACGGGGACGCCCGCCTGGACGGCCGCGCGGGCGAGCCCGATCTCGAACCTGTCGCGCTGCGGCTGCGGCTCCTCCACTCTCTCGTCCCGCTCCTCGCCGTAGGCGCCGGGATCGACCTCCACGCCGCCGGCCAGGATGAGCCCCGACAGGCCGCGGACGTAGCCGTCGATCGCTCCCAGGCTCAGCGGGGGGATCAGCACGGGGGAACCCCCGGCCCTGTCCACCGCCTTCGCGTAGGCGGGCGGCGAGAGCACGGCCTCGCGGACCCACGTGCCCCATCGGGCGGCGTCGAAGTAGGTGGTGATACCGATCAGCGGTCGGGACATACGGTCTCCAGGGGCTCGCGCGAGGTCGTGCCGCCATGTCACGGCGGCACCCAGCCCATCAGCAGTGGCAAGCCCATCATGGCGCACAACATTTCCGGTATGTCACGTATTCGGGGTATCAGTCACGTCACTTCCGCAACATCTGTGCCACGGCCCACGCCCGTCCCCCGCCCCGTCGCCGCCCTGCCGGTACGCCGGGTGCCGGTGTGGAACGGTCCGCCGGTATCCACGAAATCAGCAGGCCCGAGTTGCGACCCGGACGAGGACCCGGAAATGGCATCCCGGGAAAAGATGAATGTGATTCTCTTTCATGTACATCCGCCCCCACCCCGGAATTCATTACGGAGAATCACCCGTCAATTACAAAGAGTTCGATTTCCCGTCACCTTGTGGTGAAACGGTTGTGGGGCTCAAGAGGGAATGGAAGACTCCAATTCGAGCGCTCGGTTGAGCTGGGGCCGCCGGACGCTCGTACCCGGACCGTCAGGGAGGTGGCACAACGAGATCGGATGCTAAATCCGGTCAATTAGGGTGGCGTCTATATATGTCGTTGAATCCACGTCTAGTAAAGGAAAGCTTCTCAGCCGTCGAGCCCGTCATGGGCAAGGCCGTCGCGTACTTCTACGGGCGGCTGTTCGCTGAGGGCCCACACCTCCGGAGCATGTTCCCCCCCGCCATGGACGTCCAGCGGGACCGTCTCTTCAGCGCGCTCACCCGCATCGTCTGGAGCCTGGACAGCCCCGACAGCCTCGGCTCCTACCTGAGCCAGCTCGGCAGGGACCACCGCAAGTACGGCGTGCTGGCCGAGCACTACACCGCCGTGGGCAACGCGCTGCTGGCGACCATCAAGCGCTTCGCCGGCGATACCTGGACCAGCGAGATCGAGGCCGCGTGGGTCGCGGCCTACACGGTCGCGGCCAACCTCATGATCGAGGCGGCCGAGGCCGACGCCGGGGTCGCCCCCGCGTGGTGGCTGGCGGAGGTCGTGGACCACGAACTGCGCGCGCCCGGCGTCGCCGTCATCACTCTGCGTCCCGGCACCCCGATGGACTTCGTCCCCGGGCAGTACGTCAACCTGCAGGTCGCCCGCTGGCCGCGCGTCTGGCGCACGTTCTCCATCGCCAACGCCCCGCGGCCCGACAACACCATCAGGCTGCACGTGCGCGCCGTGAGCGGCGGGTGGGTCAGCTCGGCCCTGGTCTCGCACACGCGGATCGGCGACACCGTGCTCCTCGGCCCGCCGGTCGGCACCATGGCGCCCCCGGACGGCGAGCACGCGCGCGACATCATCTGCGTCGCCGGGGGCACCGGCCTCGCCCCGCTCAAGGCCATCATCGAGCACGTCATCGCCTCGGGCCGCCGCCCGAACATCCACCTGCTGGTCGGCGCCCGCACCGCCGGCGAGCTGTACGACCTCGACGACCTGATCCGCATGGAGGCCGCCTTCCCGTGGCTGCGGGTCCTGCCGGTGGTGTCCGGCGAGCCCGGCTACGACGGCATGCGCGGCTCGCTCCCGGACGTCGTACAGCGCTTCCACTCGTGGGCCGACCACGACGTGTACGTCTGCGGCCCCTCCGCCATGGTCAACGAGACCGTGCGGCGGCTCCAGAACGAGGGTGTGCCCCCGGCGCGCATCCACTGCGACCCCATCCCCGGGGAGTCGCGGCCGAGTTCCCGCGAGCAACCAGATATCAGCGGACTATCCGGGCGAACTGATCACCCAAATCACGCGGAGTCCGGCGGGTGCCCGGGCAACGTGACACGATGATGCCGATCCGCGCGCAGCGGCCGACATGCCGATCGGGCGACCACGCCGAGCCGGGGGGACAGGCGATGCGGCCCCGACACCGCGAAAGGAAGGGCGATCATGCAGGGCACCCTGCTCGCCGCCGACACGAGGCGTTCCTCCCCCCACGTCGCACGGGCCTTGCCTGTCGCCACGGCGGTGCGCTGACTCCGATGGCCAAGCCGGTCACGCTCGTGACATTCGTGCTGCCCAGCGCGCTCGGGCACTGGGGCAGCGGGGCCACCGAGGTCCGCGTCTTCGCCGTCGCCGACTCCGACGAGAGCCGCCCCACGCTGGGCGCGGCGCTCCACACCCTGCGGCGCACCCACCCCCTGCTGGAGAAGCGGCTCTGCGACGAGCACGGCGGGATCCGCCGCCACATCAGCATGTTCGTGTGCGGGGAGAACGCCCGCCGCCTAGGCGGGCTGGCCTGCGCCTTACCCCCGGGCGCGGAGGTCTACGTGCTTCCCGCCCTGTAGAGAGCCCCCGATGACGGCCCGCCACCGGGGGGTGCGGGCCGGCCGACTCTCAGCGCGGCGACGGGGTGCCGGAGCGCACGGCACCCTTGAGCGCTGCGCCCCGCTAGGGGGCGACGCGGCCGGCGGCGTTGAAGGCGGCGTGGGTGAGCGGCATCAGCCCGGCCCAGAACGCCTCCATCTTCTCGGCCACCATCTCGATCTCGCGCTGCGGGAACGACGGCACGCTCGCGCGCTCGTCCTTGGTGCGCAGGGACAGGAAGTGCATCAGCGAGCGGGCGTTGCACGTGGCGTACATGGAGGAGAACAGGCCGACGGGCAGCACGGCCCGCGCGACCTCGCGGGCGATGCCCGCCGCCAGCATCTCCTGGTAGGCCTCGTACGACCGCCGGTAGGAGCTCTCCATGGTCTCGGTCACCAGCTTGTGCTGCTCGTCGTCGCCCTCGACGAACTGGTAGCGGCCCGGCTTGCCCTCCTGCACGAGCTTCCGCGCCCGCCCGGGCACATAGAAGACCGGCTGAAGCTCGCGGTACCTTCCGCTCTCCTCGTTGTACGAATTGTGAACGACCACGCCGTTGGCAAGGAAGTTGTGCCAGGGGCCCTCGACCGACAGATCGTAGGTCATCTCCTCGCCGCCGTCACCGATCGAGACGATCGGGTCGGGTTCGGCGACCGGCGGCTTTCCTCCGCGCGTGGGCGCTTCGGAGGGACGCGGCCCGGTCTCGCCGATCATGACCTTGTCTCCGACCTCCAGCTCCCCCGCCTTGCGCCAGGCCTCGGGAGTGAGGACGGCGTGGTCCACGGAGCACCTCAGCGACCGGCCGCTCGCGGTGCCGAGACGGATCAGCCGCTTGACCCCGGACTCCATGACATCGAGGATCTTGCCCTGTGACTCCAGCAGGGTCGTCTCGTCGAAACACCGCACATGGTCACGGCGCGTGTACTGCGGCGCTCCCCCACCCGCGCGGGGCCTGGTGCCATCGACGCCGTGATGCCAGAGCCGGTAGAGCTCCGCGATGGTCCGGCGGCGAACATGCCCTTTCTCGCTCACCAGCGTGATCTCGGAATCGCCTGCGAGGCACCAGCCGACCCTGTGCCGGTGGAACTCGCGGAAGACCAGGATCGGCGCGTTGATGAAGAAGGTCATCGAGTTGTGCTCGAACGGGCTGCCGTGCCGGTCGCGCATGAGGAAGTTGATCAGGCCCTTGGAGCGCTCGGGATCCTGGTGGACCGCCTCCAGGGACTGCTCCCCGGCGGTGGACACCCGGGCGGCCCAGACCACGTCGGAGTCGGCCGCGCTGTGCCTGACCAGCTCCACCGTCACATCGCTCACGAATTCCACGCCTCGGATCCCCCTCGTCTAGGCCGCCCACATCGTAACGGAGTGGCTTCGCTTCGGGGGATGTCGCGGCGGATCGTGATCGCAGGCGCCACGGCCGCCCGCCGCCGGGTCGCGCCCTCACGCCGGTGTCCGGCCTGTGGACTCTGAGGGCGCGCCCCGGCTTCGGCCGCTACTTCTCCGCCGCCTCCACCGAACCCCGGCACAGCCTCAACACGTTGGCGACGATCCGGGATCCGGCGCCGCCCTCGGCGGTGAGGATGGACTCGGGGTGGAACTGGACGCCGAACCGGCGGTTGACGGTGTCCTCGATGGCCATGACCGCGCCGTCGGGGGTCAGCGCGGTGACCGTGAAGCCTTTCACCTCAGGCTGCTTGGCGTGCAGCGAGTGGTAGCGGGCGCCGGTGAACTCGCCCGGCAGCCCGTCGAGCAGCGCGCTGTCGCCCACCCTGCGGACCAGCCCCCTCTTGCCGTGCTCGGGGTGGGGCAGCAGCGACAGGGTGCCGCCCGCGTGCTCGACCATCGCCTGCAGGCCGAGACAGACGCCGAAGACGGGCAGCCCCCTGGCGTACAGGGCGCCGACGAGGTCGGAGCAGCCGAAGTCGGACGGCCACCCGGGGCCGGGCGAGAGCACCGCCAGGTCCGGGGCGACCTCGTCGAGCATGGTGAGCGGGAAGCCGTGGCGCAGGGTGACGACGTCGGCGCCGTGCTGGCGGAAGTAGTCGGCGAGGGTGTTGACGAAGGAGTCCTCGTAGTCGACGAGCAGGACCTTCACCCCCTCCCCCGGGCGCTCGGCCGACGCCGCCGGCACGGCCCGCTCCGGCGGGGCGCCGACGGCGGCGAGGGCGCCGAGCAGGGCGCTGGCCTTCAGCTCGGTCTCCCGCTCCTCGGCGCCGGGGTCGGAGTCGAACAGCAGCGTCGCGCCGGCGCGGACCGTCGCCACGCCGTCGCGGATCTGGGCGGTGCGCAGGGTGAGGCCGGTGTTCATCGACCCGTCGAAGCCGAGGTAGCCGACGGCGCCGCCGTACCAGCGCCGGGCGGTCGCCTCGTGGTCCTCGATGAACTGCATCGCCCAGGTCTTGGGCGCCCCGGTGACGGTGACGGCCCACATGTGGGTGAGGAAGGCGTCCAGGGCGTCGAACCCGGGGCGCAGCCGGCCTTCGATGTGGTCGACGGTGTGGATGAGGCGGGAGTACATCTCGATCTGGCGGCGGCCGATGACCTGGACCGTGCCCGGGACGCAGATGCGCGACTTGTCGTTGCGGTCGACGTCGGTGCACATGGTCAGCTCGGACTCCTCCTTCACCGAGCTGAGCAGCGTGCGGATGGCCTCGGCGTCCTCCACGGGGTTGGCGCCGCGCGCGATCGTGCCGGAGATCGGGCAGGTCTCGACCCTGTCGCCCTGGACGCGGACGTACATCTCCGGCGAGGCGCCGACCAGGTGCTCGCCCTCGCCGAGGTTGAACAGGAACTCGTACGGCGCGGGGTTGATCTTGCGCAGGCCCCGGTAGAAGCCGGAGGGGTCGTCGCAGGAGGCGTGGAAGACCTGCCCGGGGACCACCTCGAACAGGTCGCCACGCCGGAACTTCTGCTTGGCGGCCTCCACGACCTCCGCGTACTCCCCCTGCTCCGGATTTTTCGGGATCTGGGTGGGTGTGGGGGGAAGCGGGACGGACTCCCCGGTGCGCGGGAGGCCGCGGGTCGAGACGCCGTCGACGGTGAACTCGTAGAGGTACTCCCGACTTGTCTCCCGCTTGCGGTCGATCACCATGACCCGGTCGGGCAGGTGGAGGACCAGGTCGCGCTGGTCGCCCTCGCGTTCGAGCGCCTGCCTGATCGGCTCGAACTGGAAGGCCAGGTCGTAGCCGAACGCCCCGTACAGCCCGAGGTGCTCGTCGTCGCCCGCGAAGGCGGCGATCACCTCGCGGATGGCCGTGAAGACCGTGGGACGGCGGCTGCGCATCTCCTCGGGCAGGATGTCCTCGGACTCGGCGACGTGGACCTCGACGTGGTCCACGGTCGGCTCCGTCGTGGTCTTGCCCGCGGCGAGCAGGCAGGAGGTGACGGCGGGCAGCACGACCCTGCCGCGCTCGTTCAGCGCCCGCGCGGAGATCTCGCGTCCCCGGGCGACGATCTCCAGGACGGGGTCGATGTAGGCGAGGTGCCATCGGCTGTACCGGCCGGGGTACTCCATGCCCGAGGACAGCACGCCGCCGCGCCGCTCGCCGAGGGAGGAGACCACCTCCTCCAGCACGGACTCGGGAACGTCGGCGGTCGTCACCTCGACACCGATGCCGCCCGCGGTTGTATATCCGCTCGTGTCCACCCTTGCCTCGCCCTTCTGGATCTTCGATTTGGCCCCGGGTGGGCATGAAAAAGGCCGCCTCCCGGGGCGGCCGTCCGAAATGAATGCGAAACATGCGCCGCCTAGGAGCGGCGCCACCACTGAGCAGGTGAAATCGTTCGCATGGCCAAATGGTAGCGGCCTTACGGACCCGCCGCCACTTCTTCGGCCAACAGCCCGGCGCGGGGACGGACGCCGGATGAGTGACATACGTCACAGCGCCCGGCGGCCGATAGCACTAGCATGTTACCAGTGAGTAAAGCGCTGCTTACATCAACCGGGGTATGACTCCGCTTACAGGCAGGAGCGCTCATGGCTCGGGTTCAGTACAGGGTGGTCGTCCACAGGGACGTGCAGGTCCCCATGCCGGATGGCGTCCTCCTGCTGGCCGACCGCTACATCCCGATCGGCGTGAGCAGGCCCCCCACCATCCTCATCCGCTCACCGTACGGCAGGCGCGGCCTGTTCGGGCTGGCGTACGGCAGGGCCTTCGCGCGGCAGGGCTTCCAGGTGATCCTGCAGAGCTGCCGGGGCGGGTTCGGGTCGGGCGGCGAGCTCACCCCCCTGGACGAGCAGGACGACGGCCTCGCGACGGTCGAGTGGATGCGGGCCCAGCCCTGGTACGGCGGGAGCTTCGCCATGCACGGCCCCAGCTACCTCGGTTACGCGCAGTGGGCGATCGCGCCGTACGCGGGCCCGGACCTGAAGGCCATGGCCACCCAGGTCACCGCGTCGCAGTTCCGCGACGCCGCCTACGTCGGCGGTTCGTTCGCCCTTGAGTCCACGCTGAGCTGGAGCACGCTCACCGCCCTGATGTCCGGGCCGCTCAGCGGGGCGGCGGTGTTCTTCGCCCCCCGCCGCACCCAGCGGGCCGTGCTCTCCGGGCGGCCGATCGGAGAGCTCGACGTGCTGGCGGCCGGCCGGCAGCTCCCGTTCTTCCAGGAGGTGCTCACCCACCACGCCGACCCCGCCGTGCCGTTCTGGAAGAAGAGGGACTTCTCGGCCACCGTGGGCGAGGTGGACGCGGCGGTCACCATGACCGGCGGCTGGTACGACGTCTTCCTGCCATGGCAGCTCAAGGACTACATGGCCATGCGGGCCGCCGGGCGCCGGCCGTACCTCACGGTCGGGCCGTGGCACCACGCCGACGTGCGGCACGGCCGCCTCGCCAACCTCGACGCGCTCGCCTGGTTCCGCGCCCACCTGCTCGGCGACACCTCCGGGCTGCGCGCCAGCCCCGTGCGGCTGTACGTCACGGGCGCGGACGAGTGGCGCGACTTCGAGGACTGGCCCGTGCCCGGCACCAGGAAGCGGCGCTGGCACCTGCAGCCGGGGTTCGGCCTGGCGACCGCCAACCCGGCCGCCGGGTCCTATCCCGACCGGTACCGCTACAACCCGGCGCGGCCGACGCCCGTCTCCGGCGGGCCGACCCTGCTCGGGAACTCCGCCCCCCGCGACAACCGCCGCCTGGAGGGGCGCTCCGACGTGCTCGTCTACACCGGCGACGCGCTCGGCGAGGACCTCGACCTGATCGGCCCGGTCACCGCGGAGGTGTTCCTCAGATCCAGCACGCGCCACACCGACCTGGTGGTCCGGGTGTGCGACGTGCATCCGGACGGCACCTCGCTCAACGTGTGCGAGGGCGTACGGCGCCTTCTGCCCGGTGCGCCGCCGGAGGACGAGGAGGGCGTCCGCCGCGTCGAGGTCGACCTGTGGCCGATCGCCCACCGCTTCAAGAAGGGTCACCGCGTGCGCGTGCACGTGGCGAGCGGCGCCTACCCCCGGCTGGCCCGCAACCTCGGAACCGGCGAGCCCCTCGGGACCGGCCACCTGTCGGTCGCGGCCGACCAGGAGATCTTCCACGACCCGGACCATCCCTCGGCCGTCATCCTGCCCCACGCCGCGAGCTGACGACCCCTGCGAGCCGTCCCCGGCACGACTTTTCACCGGTCTTTACGAGATGCGGGCAGCGTTGTCAAGGCGCTGCGGACGCGTGTTCGGCGACCGGCCCGATACCGTCGCCGAAGTGCCCGCCCCGGAGGCGTACGGCACCCGCGACACCACCGCTGACCTGGACCGATGCCCCCGTGCCCCTGCGGGCGGCGCCGGCGTCGCCGCTCGGCGCGCCAACAGGTCCGTTCGGCGAATGGTGAGGCGCGCGACCCCGTCGCGAAATTACGCTTCCGCACAACCGGATAACTAGCCCCATCAGGCTAGTTACGCCTCTCTTCTCCCTAGGAGAGTGTGTTGACGACGCCACCCAGCGATCAGCGCCCGGCCCGAAGCGATCGCAGCCCGTGGAACCGGCTGCTGCTCGTGCCGATCGCGATTCCCTTGATCCCCGCCCTCTACAACGCCGACGAGCCGCGCCTGTTCGGGTTCCCGCTGTTCTACTGGCTGCAGCTCGCGTTCATCATCCTCGGCGTCGGCGCCACCACGATCGTCTACCAGGTGGGCAAGAAGCGGAGCGGGCGATGAGCGGGCACGTCACCGAGCTGATCGTCTTCGCGATCCTGTTCGTGGTCGTGAGCGGCATGGGGTTCGTCGCGGCCCGCTGGCGCCGTCCCGACGACCTGGCGACACTGGACGAGTGGGGGCTCGGCGGCCGGAAGTTCGGCTCGTGGATCACGTGGTTCCTCGTCGGCGGCGACCTGTACACCGCCTACACGTTCGTGGCCGTGCCCGCGCTGTTGTTCGGCGCGGGGGCGACGGGCTTCTTCGCCCTGCCGTACACGATCGTCACCTACCCGCTGGTGTTCCTCGTGCTGATCCGGCTGTGGTCGGTCGCCCACGTGCACGGCATGGTCACCCCGGCCGACTTCGTCCGCGCCCGCTTCGGCTCCCCCACCCTGGCGCTGCTGATCGCGATCACGGGCCTGGTGGCCACCATGCCGTACATCGCGCTGCAGCTCGTCGGGATCGAGGCCGTGCTGAAGACCATGGGCGTCACCGGCGACCTGCCGCTCATCATCGCCTTCGCGATCCTCGCGGCCTACACCTACCAGTCGGGCCTGCGCGCGCCCGCGCTGATCGCGTTCGTCAAGGACGGCCTGATCTACCTGGTCATCCTGGTGGCGATCATCTACATCCCGAGCAGGCTCGGCGGCTGGGGCTCGATCTTCGACGCGGCCCGGGCCAAGTTCGACGCCACCCCGGCCCCGGGTGACGGCATCCTGCTCAACCCGAACAACCAGCTCCAGTACGTCACGCTGGCGTTCGGGTCGGCCCTGGCGCTGTTCCTGTACCCGCACAGCGTCACCGGGGTGCTGGCGGCGCGCAACCGCGGGGTGATCAAGCGGAACATGTCCGCACTGCCCGCATACAGCCTGCTCCTTGGCCTGATCGCGCTGCTCGGCTACATGGCGATCGCCGCCGGGATCAAGCCCGTCACCGCCGGCGGCAAGGCGGACGCCAACACGGTGGTACCGCTGCTGTTCGACAAGATGTTCCCCGACTGGTTCGCCGGGGTGGCCTACGCCGCCGTCGGCATCGGCGCGCTCGTCCCCGCCGCCATCATGTCGATCGCCGCCGCGAACCTGTTCACGCGCAACATCTACAAGGAGTACGTCAGGCGGGACGCCACCAGCGCCCAGGAGGCGGCCGTCAGCAAGATCGCCTCGCTCGTGGTGAAGATCGGCGCGGTACTCGTCATCCTGCTGATCGACCCGCAGTTCTCCATCGACCTCCAGCTCATCGGTGGCGTCATCATCCTGCAGACCCTGCCCTCGGTCGGCCTCGGCCTGTACACCCGCTGGTTCCACCGGGGCGGCCTGATCGCGGGGTGGGCCGCCGGCATGGCGTCCGGCATGTTGATGCTCTACAACGTCGCCAACCCGGCGACCGACCACGCCCACTTCGGCGGCTCGGCGTTCGCGCTGTCGAAGCTGGGCCTGGACACCAAGATGACGATCTACGCCGGTTTCCTCGCCCTGGCCGTCAACCTCGTCGTCGCGGTCGCCGGGACGCTGATCGCGCGGGCCGGCAAGTTCGCCGACGGGGACGACGCCACCCGCCCCTCCGACTACCTGGCCGACGAGGGCGACCCCCGGGTCCAAGAGATCGAGCTGTCCGGCTCCCGCTGACGGCCCGCCTCCGCGCCGGCGCTCAGGAGGGATCCGGCGCGAAGGTTCCCTCCAGGGCGGCGACGATGACGTCCACGAGGCTCTCGACCACCTGCCGCCGGTCGACCTCATGGTGCTCCAGCCACCAGTCGCCCGTCGTCTGCACCATGCCGACGAACGCGTGCCCGAGGATCTGCGCACGTACCGGGTCGGACACGGTGCCGTCGGCGGCGATGACCGCGCCGAGCTCCTCCCCCAGGCTGCGCACGATGCCGGCCATGTGGGAGTGGGTGCGGCTGTCCTCGGCGCCGGCGCGGTGGAACAGGAAGCGGTAGAGGTTGAGGTTGGCCGAGATCATGTCGAGGTAGGTCTCGATGGTGGCCCGGGCCCGGGTGCGCAGGCCGGTGCGGGCCCTTGCGAACTCGCGGCGCAGCTGCTTGATCACCGTGCGGATGTGCCTGTCGGCCAGCGCCTGGTAGAGGCCGCTCTTGTCGCCGAAGTGCCGGTAGAGGATGGGCTTGGTGATGCCCGCCTCGGCGGCGATGGCCGCCATCGACGCCTGCGGGCCCTCGCGCCGGATGACCCGGTCGGCCGCGTCGAGCAGCGCCCGGCGCCGGTCCGGATCCCTTCCGCCGATCCCCGCCACGGTCGCCATGCAGGACAGCATAGGGGTACTTCACGGTCACGTACCGCTGTCGCCGGATCATGGGGACTCCCTCCCCTATCACCACCCGATCAGCGCGAAAGTGTGATCTCTGCCCATACACCGGCGAACCGTTCCGGTAGTGTGCCGCTCGCGTGCCGCGATGGAGGTGGAAGGTGACCGAGCCTGGAGCGCCGGAGGTGCCGGGCTACGAGGTGCTCGGGATCCTCGGGCAGGGCGGATTCGGCGTGGTCTACCGCGCCCGGCAGCTCGCCGTGCGCCGCGAGGTCGCCCTCAAGGTCGACAACCGCGTGCTGGTCTCCGAGCGTGACCGGCGGCGGTTCATGCGGGAGGTCACCTCGGCCGGGGCCCTGTCCGGTCATCCCCACGTGGCCGACGTCTACGACGCGGGCGTGCTCGGCGACGGCCGGCCGTACATGGTGCTGGAGCTGTGCCCCGGCGGGTCGCTGGCCGACCGGCTGCGCGGCGAAGGGCCCCTGGGCCCGCGCGAGGTCCGCGACATCGGCGTGCGCATCGCGGACGCGCTGGCGGCGGCGCACGCGGCGGGCGTGCTGCACCGCGACGTCAAACCGGCCAACATCCTGGTCAACGGCTACGGCATGGTGGCGCTGTCGGACTTCGGGCTGGCCACGAGCGCGCACGCCGAGGGCGACATGTCGGTTACGCGCGAGTCGCTGACCCCCGCCTTCGGGCCGCCCGAGGCGTTCGAGCTGGCCGAGCCGAGCCCTGCCGGCGACGTGTACTCGCTGTCGGCCACGCTGTACGCCCTGCTCAACGGCCGGCCGCCGCGCTTCCCCGAGGGCGGGGTGGTGAACATCGCGATGATCATGGCGATGCACCGCCGGCCGATCCCGGAGATCCCCGGTGTCCCCGCGGGCCTGACCGCGGTCCTGCGGGCGGGGATGGCCACCGATCCCCGCGAGCGCATCCCTTCGGCCGCCGCCCTGAGGGACGCGCTGTCGTCCCTTCCGGCCTCCGCGCTCCCCGCCTCGCGCGACGCGCACGCGGCGCCGTCCGGGGCCGTGCCGTCCAGGTCACCGCGGCCGGCGGCGTCGCCCGCGCACGCCGGGCATCCCGGGGCGGCGCGTCCCGCCCCCCGGCCGTCCGGGCCGTCCTCGCGCGATGCGGGAAACGGCCGCCCGGCGCGGGGCGGCGCGACGGGACCGGGCGCGCGAGCGTCGGCGGTCACGCGGCCTCCCCAGGCGCCGGCGCCGTCCTCACAGGCGGGGATGTACGTCGTGGTCGCGGGCGTGTTCGCGCTGCTGCTGACCATCGGGACGGCGATCATGCTGCACGAGGGCCAGGTGCCCGGGAACGTCACCGCGACGACCACGCCGAACGGGTACGACCCGCCGAGCGCGATCTCCTCCGCCCCCGGCTCGAAGGTGACGGCGGGCGAGGTGAGCACCACCACCGAGAACTGCCCGGCCGCGGCGGTCGCGGGCGCGAACGCCGCGTGCGGGCGGGAGGCCGAGTGCTGGGGCGGCATCGTCTCGACCGCGGGGTCGGTGACGGTGAAGAGGCGCGGCTGCGAGGAGACCCACGCGTGGGAGACCTTCGCCGTGGCCCCGATGCCCGCCGATACGATCACCTACGACATGGAGGACCTCGAAGGTCATCCGACGGTCAAGAAGCTCTGCTCGATGCCGGTGCTCATCCAGTCGACGTACGGCCCGGCCAAGGCCATCGCCCCCGGCAAATGGATGGTGTCGGTGCTGCCGCCCACCCCGGAGGCCTTCAAGCAGGGCGTCCGGATCTACCGGTGCGTGGGCGGGGTGATCGGCCAGGACCGGCCCGGCACGTACTTCAGGCCCCTGAGCTGAGGCACACGCCTGGAAATCACTGGAACTCAAGGGAACTGTTGGTACGCTCCGGGCGTGAGTGAATCGCTGGACGATCTGGAGGAGCGCATCACCGCGCTCCGCGGTGAGATCCGGCAGGCCGTGCGAGCCCGCGAGAGCGTCCTCGCCCGGTCGCTGCGCGCCGAGCTCCGAAGGGCGGAGCGGGCGTGGGACCAGGCGCTCACCGCCCACGACCCCGCCCGCGAGGAGGAGGACGAAGCGCGACCCGGCTCGCTGCTCCCGGTCCGCGAGCAGGTCCACCAGGCGCTCACCCTGCTCGGCGTGCCCGCCGCCGCCAAGATGATCGTGGCCGTGCACGGGGCCCTGCGCGCGGGCTCGCTCAAGGGCACCCAGCTCACCAGCCTGCGCAGGGACGAGGAGCGGTCCTTCCGCACCTCGCCGTTCGCCCGGCCGTACTACCTGTGCGCCGCGCTCACCGATCGGCTCTCCGCCTCCCGGGGGCTGCTGGCCGTCAGCACCTGGCCGCTGGAGCAACGGGTCGTCGGGCCGCTGAGCCCCCGTGTCGACTTCCTGACCACCGCGATCCGGGTGGCCGGGCACATCATCCGGCTGGCCGAGGCCGGTGAGCCGCCCCCGCCGAGCGCGCAGCGGCTTTTGTCCCGGCTGGCACACAACGTCCCTGGCGCCGCGCCCGATCCCGTGACCGTGGTCAAGGCGGCCAAGGCGGAGCTGGAGGTCCACGCCGCCGCCGACGCCGCGGCCCGCGCGGAGATCGCCGGCCGCGCGCGCGACCGGCTGCGTGACGCCGAGCGCCTGTTCGGCGGCACCGTCCTGACCCTGGTCCAAAGAGAGGCGTGAGGTGGAACGGCCCGAAGAGAGGCGCGAGGTGGACCGACTCGACCGGCTGCGCGGCCCGGTGCCGCCGCGCCCCCACGACGCGCGGGCCATCGCCGCCCTGGCGGCCAACCCCGGGTGCGCGCGCCGCGCCGTGCTGGACGCCGCCGGCATCGACAAGGACGCGACGGCCACCCACCTGGGCTTTCCCGCGCCCTTCGGCCGGTCGCCCTTCGCCATCACCCGCGGCAACCTGTTCGAGGCGCTGGTCAAGGAGAGCGGCTGCGCCGAACTGCTGAGGCTGCTCCGCGAGCTCCTCGGCCTGCCGATCCCTCTGGCGGCGTACACCGATCTCGGCGACATCGGCGGCGACCCGTCCGCGCACCTGCGCCACTCCCACACCCGCAAGCTCATCGACACCGCGGCCCGCGACGGCGACGACGCGGGCACGCTCTACGACCATCCGCTGCTGCGGCTGGACATCGCCGGCCACAGCTCCTACCTGGAGCCCGACGTGGTGGCGTTCCGGCTGGGCGGCCGGTTCCACATCGTGGAGATCAAGTCGTTCGCCGTCATCGACGGGCAGGCCGAGCCAGAGAAGGTCGCGGCGGCGGCCCGCCAGGCCGCCGTGTACGTGCTGGCGCTGAGGAACCTTCTGGAGGATCTCGGCCACGATCCCCAGCGGGTGTCCCACGACGTCGTGCTGGTGTGCCCCGAGAACTTCGCGAACCGCCCCACCGCGACGCTGGTGGACGTGCGCAGGGAGCTCGCCGTGCTCAGACGGCAGCTCGCCCGCATGACGCGCGTCGGCGCGATCGTGGACGCGCTGGAGCCCGAGCTGACCTTCGACCTGGCGCTGGACGCCGAGGGAGTGCCGACCCGCCCGGTGGCGGAGCTGCGTGACGCGGTGCGCGGCGTCGACGCCCGGTACGCGCCCGACTGCCTGTCGACCTGTGACCTGTGCTTCTTCTGCCGGCGGTCTCGATCTGGTCCAGGCCCTTGAGCGCGAAGTCGTCGATGATGAGCAGCTGAACGTGAGCGAGCCGGCGCATCTCG